>CALFSX010000301.1 GCA_937916515.1 uncultured Planctomycetaceae bacterium
AATTCCCATCACTCAATCGCCACACCACAACTCACTTACCGGACACGCTGCTAGATTAGAAACACCAAGAGTATGAGTAAATTATTCGCGACAAAATTGTGCGCTGTGGCATTCGCTATTTCTTTTGCGGCGCACGCAAACGCTCAACTGACCAGGTATCGCTTTACGGGATCCGTTACTGACAACGATGTTAGTTACCCGCCGCATCCCGCCCTGGGAACCACGATTTCCGGATTTGTGACCATTGACGAGGGAGCCACAGCGGTTCCCCTGAACGATACGGAGTTGGTTGTACGATACGGCGGCAATGCTATTGAGTTTGAGACAGACACTGGAATTTCAGGGGCGTCAGTCAATGAAGATGGTACAACACTGGCTATGGATTTAGACTTTCCAGACGGAAACTACCTGATTGGTACGTATCTGAATCTTCAATCTGTCTATTTCGAACGAAGCAATCCGCCAGGGGATACGGCCACGCCTCACCTTCAATCCTTGGGTGTGTATGGCTTGTACAATGATCTGCAGAACAATGGCACGGCGCCTTTGACCAATTGGCAACCTACCAGCGCTGACGAATCATACATTCTGCTGGACTATAATAACCCCGGATCAATGCAGGGCATTGCGACATCGAAGTTCAATTTGGTGTCCTTTGAACGGCTTCCCACCACAATCGTCATCAATGGTGCCCATACCGGAATTGCAGATTTCGAATATATGGGGCAGTCGGTTTCTGCGTTGCTAAACGATCTTGCAGCAGACTCCGTCGACTATGCCCTGAATGAAAGTCGGCTGGTTCAGGTTGCACAAATGTTGAAACGATTTCGTATCATTAATGAAGGCCAGTATCAGCAAGTCGTCCAGCAGGTTACTTACAGCTACTTTTCCAGCAATTTGTCAAGCCTTGCAAATCGCATGCGGCGTGCCGGTTTGCTGACTCGCAGCGAAGCACGAGACTTCGTTGACAGCGCCAATCAGGCGTTTCGAGACTCTCTGTGGACAGTCCCCGTTCCAGTTTCCTGAGTTGTTGTGAAACGACGGCCCCGAGAACCGAAAACTCACGCATTCTTGCGCGAGTTTTGTTTGTTTAAGCTTCGCCTCCGCGGCTGAGCGAAGATCCAGCCATTTGGCATCGCATAGGATTTCTAATGCGGAGGTCGCGGAAACGTCCAAGCGTCCGTCTTTCAATTTCCGGCTAAATTGGAAGGTCCTTCATCGACAGCCGAATCGCGTTCCTCGGGATTGTCCGTGGGGGACTTCAGCAATTTGCTTTTTTTGTACACGGTTTCGGCTCGGGGGAACCAGCCCACATTTCGCGGATTGCGTTCTACTCGGCCACAAGTCTGCGAAATTCCCTGTAAGAGCGATGTATCCTGAGGAATCAGTCTGCGATGAGCCAATCAGAACGACCGAACGCTGCTAAGTCACGGCGAATTTCGTGAAACGTGTGCTTGTCAGCCAACTTCGGCCAATCCCCCGTAACCGGTGAAAAATGCCGAACTTGCCCATGCGGGCTTTCCCCAGATACCCGATTTTATTAGATTCCCCAAAAGCCGGCTCGTGAACTTGCGACGAACTTCGGCGTTTTCAGCCGGAGAAGGGGCGTCGAGAACACGAAGAATCCGGCAGGTGAGATGATTCACCGTTGACGGAGTATGGTCGGCTTTCGGAGAAGGGATTCTGAATTATGGCGTTTGAACCACAAAGGTTTATTCACGCTGCGAACGTACGTTTAGATGTTCCTGTCAGCGTACATCTGTCTGAGCAATTGACAGATGAACTCAGGAATTCACTGGAAGACGCCACGTTAACAGCGTTCGACTCAGTTGTTGACCATTGCATTTCAAGGCAGGTTGATTATCTGCTGCTTTCCGGCAACGTCTTTCTGGAAGCCGATCGCAGCCTGCGCGCTCGCCTGACTTTGCTGGACGGCTTTCGAAAGCTAAAGGCCAAACATATTCCGGTGTTCGTGTTGCCGGGAGACGCCGACCCCGCAGAAGCATGGCGATCGATTCCGGAACTGCCCGATAACGTCACCGTTTGTTACAGCTCCAACCCGGAACCGGAAGTGCTGGCTCGCGGCGAGCGAGTCATCACGACAGTGTCCGCGTCAATGTGGTACGGCGAAACAGACGCCTTTGGAATTCGCGTGATCGGGCGAGGACAGGACGGTATCGAACCGTTTCGAGTTGGCATTGTCAGCCGCGCAAAGTACGAAGAATCTCGCCGAATGGCTTCGCTGTCGTCATCAAACGAAGAAGACTTTTTAAACGTTTCAGCCGACGACGACAGCAAGGATTCACGAGCAGGTTCGATTGCCGTTGACGCAGAAGTAGCCGCGACCGGGCGCCATTCGGAAGTTGAAACCACTGCTGAATACGAAGCGGGGTTTCGCAACTACATCGAACAGTTGATGGTTGAAGGTCGACTTAGTTATGTCGCCTACATGGGAGATCTGGATCGACTGACCATTTCGCTGGAACCTGGAAAGGTGCATTGCCCCGGTACAACCCAGCCGCGCAGCCAGCTTGAAGCGGATAGTGGAGTCTGTTCTTTGGTTCACGTCGATGCGGGTGGCAAAGCAACGATTGAAGAACTTAACACCAGCGCCGTTGATTGGAAAAATATCGATCTGAACGTCGAAGCCAATGCCACGTTGAACAATTCGCTGCAACGAATGAAGTCGCTGCTGCTGGCTCAACCTCGACACAAGTCCGATCGCATCTGGTCTGTCACGTGGACTCTGCGCGGTCCGTTGCCGATTCTACACGACTTCATCGAAGAAGATTTGGAGCTGGCGGTCGCCGTTGAGCTGGAAGAACTGGAAACGTCCGGTCAAAAAATCCGGTTGGTTCATCAGGTGCGAACGCTGCCCGACCTGTGGGAAGTACCTGAAAAAGAATCACTGGGGCAACAGTATGCCGACCTGATTACGGAAGACGCCATCGTTTCGCGGCGTCGATTGATGGGGTTTGTTCGGCAGCAAAAGAACTTGTCAGAAGGCTGGAAACAGCGGTTTGAAGCGTTGGTGGCGGGAGTCGATCGCGAACGCATTCTGGCTCGCATGAGAATCGATGGTGCTGAGTGGTTTGTGCCCGACATACATATGCTGCTGCCGGACCTGGACGACTTCGACGAAGACATCCTGCAGGATGAACCGCTTGAAGGTTACGGACTGACCAGCGATGAAGATGATGAAGACGACGACGATGACTCGGCTGGCGACAGTTCAGCAGTCGACGACGCTGAGGATGAAGACGAAGTTGATCTGGAAGATGGCGAAGACTACGACGAGGACGAAGAAGAAACGGAGTAATTTTCAAACGGAAGTTCAGTGCTGGATGCACGCCGCTGAGTGTGCTTTGCATTTCGACACGTGTTGTTAATGATCCGCTTCATCAGGTCTGAAATTGATTGCTGCGAGCCAGGATGCTCTTATGAAAATCACAGAAATTGATATCGATCGGTTTCGCATTTGGCGAAGCCTGTTACTAAAGCTGAATCCGACGGGACTCAACGTCATCTACGGTCCCAACGAAGCGGGCAAGACAACGTTGATGCGCTTTGTTCGGTCGGTGTTGTACGGTTTCGAACCGCTGCTGGAAGAACCTGCATGGCACCGACCGGAAGACAACATTCCGTGGCGCGGTTCCCTGCGCTGTGATCACGCCGGACGAACATGGCGAGTGACTCGCAAGGCAGAAGACACCTCGCGCGGCAAGCTGCGAATTTCAGGTGCTCCCGATGACATCAGCAAAGTCGACGCGATGCAGCTGCTGTTGTCGGATACGGACGAACACGTCTTCACTGATATTTTCGCGGTTGGTGTGCGAGAACTTCAGCAGCTTTCAACATTGGGCAGCAATCAGGTTGCTGAATACATTTATGGCCTGTCTTTGGGGCCGATGGGCCGACAACTGCTGGATGCATCCGGCAACGTCAAAGAACGCCGCGATGCTTTATTTTCCAACGCCGGAAAAGAAGGCCAGCTTCCTGATTTGTTTGATCGCTATTCTGAATTGACTGTGTCGCAGCAACGCAAAGGTGAAGCCCGCGAAAAGCACGCTCGCCTTGTGCGGCGTCGGCAGGAACTGAACGAATTGCTAAAGGCGTTGCAGACTCGAGAAGACCAGATTCACAACGAGCTGCGCGGACTTCGATTTCTGGAAAGCTGCCACAAACCGTGGAAGAAGATTCGCGATTATCAGAATGAACTCGCCAACATTCCCCTGATCAACCACAATCCGGATCAGGCACTGGAACAGCTGGATGCCGCTGAGCGAGACATTCAGCAGCATACTTCACGACGTGAAAAACTGGCCGACCAGGCCGCTCAACTGCAAAAACAGGCGGAACGGCTGCAGGTCGACCTGCGTTTTGAAAAGGATCGCTACGCGATTCAAAGTCTGGTGGAACAATCAGACTGGCTGCGACAACTGGACGAACAGATTCGAGTGGCCGACGAACGGTCCAGCCACCTGAAACGTGAACTGGATCATCAGATTGGCGAAATGGGGCCCAGCTGGAACGTTGAACGCCTGAAGGCGATCGACATTTCGCCTGCAGCGCACAACACGCTGCTGTCGTCAGCTCGAAAGTATCAGGACGCATTGCAGCGGCGAGGGAAACTGCGACGCTGGAATCGGTCGATGTCTCGCAAAAGCCAGCAGGAACTGGTCGATCTGGAAACCGACCTGCAGGTGCTGGGAATCGATTCTGTTGACGAAGCCATCGAACGCGAACGCGGTCGCCTGGCCGAACTGGAAAACCTCGGACGCTTGCGTCTTCAACGCGAACAAATGGCGTTGAAGATCAAAACGGTTCGCAACGTCATGAGCCGCGTCGATACTGACGATTCCATTCCACCGTGGGTTGATCGAGCTATCAGCGCGATGACCGTGATTTCAGCGGCGCTGTTTTTCTTTGGCATTCTGACTGCCGCCATGGGAGCCGACACAAACCGAGCTTTGGGCGGCGCGTTGGCCGCCGCTGCATTCAGCTTTGCCGGAATGATGTGGTGGGGAATTCGCAACGGCCTGAAAAACCACTTCGATAAGAAGACCGGCATTCAACTGGACGACCTGAACGCAGAAGCTCGCGAAGCTGAAAAGAACCTTCGAGTTGTCCACGAACGCATTCAGAGAATTCAGTCTCAAGGGCTGGCCGGCCAATATCTGCTAAAAGCCGATGCTCCAGGATCCAGCACGGCTGATCTGGTCAACTGCATTGGAGAATGTTCGCGCCATATTACAGAACTGGAAACGATCGCTCGCCGTCAGGAACGAGCTCGCCTGCGACGCGTGCGGTTGAAGTCTTTGCGAGAAAAATTCCGAGTCGCTCAGCAAACTGTTAACGAGCGTCGCCAGGAATGGTGCCGCCTGCTGAACACGCTGGGCATGGAAGAAACCGTCAAAATTCCCGCCGCCTTCGATTGGTGGCGACGAATTCAGGAAGTTCGCGAACTGCATACGCAATGGCGCAATTCAGCCCCGGAAGCGGAAGGCCTGAAACGCATGTTTGACGGCATGAAGGCCCGTGTTCAGCAGCTGGGTACTCAGGTTGAACCCGACGGCAAACTGAACTATTCACGTCCATTGGAAGTGCTGACCGGCTGGGGGCAACAGCTGAAAACTCACGATCGGGATCGAGCTGAACGCGAACGCCTGACCAAGGAAGCCGACAAGCTTCATCGTGATTCCATCAGCGAACAACAGCAGGTTGAAGCCGCTGAGATCCGTCGCGGTTCTGTGCTTGCACGAGCTGGCGTGATGGCTCGCGATGAATTACTGGTGCAGCTGGAATATCAGAAAAAACGTTCCAGTATCGAAGCCCTGCTGTCCACCGCACATGACGAACTGAACGAGGTTGCGTTTTCTGAACCGGAAATGGCCGTCATGGAAGACGACATCGCCAGGTTCGATCCACGCAGCGGACGTCAAACGATCGCCACGCTGGACGCCGAACAGGCCGAAGCAAAACTGCAGCTGGAAGAATATCATGAGGAACTTGGCAGTCTGAAGCAGGAAATCAAGCTGCTGGAAAACAGCCGAGAATCGCAGGTTCGCTACTTCCAGAAAGCTCACGTTGCCACAGACATCTATCGAGCCGCAGAAGAATGGTTCGCTTTGCATGTGGAAGAAAATGCGTTGATGGAAATGCGTCGGCGTTTCGAAAAAGAAAACATCTCCGGCACGCTGACCACGGCGTCATCTTACATGCACCGAATTTCGTCCGGTCGCTATCACAAAATTTGGGCTCCGCTGGGAGAAGACTTTCTGTGTGTCGATGACGAATACGGTCGCACTTTTCGAGTTGAACAGCTTAGTGGCGGTACGCGAGAACAATTGTTTCTGGCGATCCGCTTCGCTCTTGTGCGTGAATTCGCTCGTCGTGGTATTGAGCTGCCGGTCGTTATGGACGACCTGTTTGTAAACTTCGACGAAGAACGCACAGTGGCCGCCGTTGATTGTCTAATTGAAATCGCCAGCGAAGGGCAGCAGGTTCTATTCTTCACCTGCCATCAACATCTGGCGGAATTGTTCCAAAGCAAGCAGGTTGAACCTCTGTACCTGCCGGGGCATAAAGTCGCCTACGACCTGCACAAGCCAGAAGACGAAACCGCTGCGTTTGTGGGGACAGATGGTCTGCAAAATCGCATCGACAGTGCCAGCGCGGGTACGTCCGAAGTTGCGACGCCCAAAGGCAATCTTCAGTATGCCGCCAACGCCGATGATCTATTCGACGACGACGAGCCAACACCAGCCGTCTCCGGAACAACAAGCGAAGCCTCAGCAACTTCCATTGAAAGCAGCAACGGAGTCGCTCCGGCCACGGATGTGGTTCCTGAAAAGGCTGTTTAGCAATTAGACACGAATGGCTAGCTGCAATGACAAGCCTCGGAGAGGCGACAGTTCTTTGCCGTGGATGACAAGCCACGGAACAAACGCCCGTTTAGAAGTTTAAGAAGTTAGCTATCGTCCCTCTGGGGCTAAACACAGCAACGCAAGCCGAAACAAGCGGACTACCAGTTCGGCAGATTTCGCCGCCCCGTCACAGGCAAACGCCGAAGAATGCCAGGATGCGTTGCGTAGCAGCAAAGCGAACTACCAAACTTCCTCGCAACCAGCCAGACACATCTTGACCGGTTTTTAAGCACACTTCACATTGCTGCGGTGTGCTATGGAAACTCTGTTGAGGTGCGACATGTTTGTAATTGTGCGACCACTGCGAATTGCGTTAAAAGCGTTGATTTGTGAATCCACTCCCCGCCAACTGGCTTTGGGCTTTGCTTTGGGAATGTTGATTGGCCTGGTGCCCAAAGGCAACCTGACGGCGGTTGCGCTGGGAATTGTGCTGGCTGCATCACGAGCAAATCTTGGAATCGCAGCGGCGACCATCGTGGCCTTCAGTTTTGCGTCGCCATGGCTGGACCCGATGTCACACGAAATCGGCACCTATCTGCTGGGACATCCGGCTCTGCTGGATATGTGGACGAAACTGTACAACACTCCCGTGATGCCGTGGACGAGTTTTAATAATTCCGTGGTGCTGGGCAGCTTTGTTCTGGGAGTCGTGTTGTTGTATCCCGCATACCGATTGTCGAAACCCGTGTTCAAGCTGTATTCAGAAAAGGTCGGTAAGTGGGCCAAACGCTTCTGGTTAACGCGAGTGCTTCTGGGTGTCGAATGGGCAGACCGGCTGCATACTTCCAGCTAGTGCCGCCTTGGCGTTAGAGTCTTAAAGCGAGAAATATGTTCACGTTCAGTCAAGTTTTCTGAGCGACGTAGTCGCGTATCTGAGCGGTAGCTCAAATGGTCTGAGGCACAGCCTCGTTGGAGTCTTACTCAAAATGATGCGCGCCTGTTGGTCGTAGCGACAACGGAGCGGCTCGGCGATTCGAGCGTTCCATGTCTTCCAGCCAACCACGCCACTGGGTCAAGGGCGAAGCCCTTGTTAGGTATTGTTCGTGCATTCATCTTCATAAATTTGCAAACATCAGCAGTCGTCGCACACGGAGGTGCACATGCGCTGGAGCTACATAATTCCTCGCCTGGTTGTTCTGGGCCTTATCTGGGCTTTCATGGCCTTTGGCTTTGACCCTGCATTGCGCTACACGGCAACTCAGACGGTGCAGGCCATTACCGGCGCAAAGGCTGATATTGGCGTTTTTCAAACGGGCTTCTTTCCACCACGATTGACCGTGCAGTCTGTTGCACTGGCCAGTTACAGCAAGCCGGGCACGAATCTGGTTGAATTCGACACGATGCAGCTGTCTATTGCAGGGGCTCCACTGTTGCGGAAGTCTTACGTTGTGGAAGAAGCGCTGGTTACGGGAGTTCGTTTCGGCACTTCACGCAGCGACAACGGTCAGCTGGAACAGGCTCCCGAATCAGATGGCCCCACAATTCCACCATGGGTGACTGAAAAACTGAAAAACATCGGCGACGAGTGGCTGGATGAATTCACCGATCAGGTGAAGGCTCAACTGGACCCGAATCTGCTGGAATCGTACCGCGTCGGCAACGAACTGTACGCTAAGTGGGATGTTCGCTTTAACGACATGAGCGACAAAGTGAGGACTTCAAAAGCTCAACTGGAACTTCTGAAGCAGCAAATGGAAGACGCCAAAAACGGCGACACGTTGCAGAAGATCGAAAAGTATCTGGCGCTTGCTCAGCGAGCAGACCTGATGATGCGAGAAACTCGAGCTTTGCTGGACCAGTTTAAGAACACGGTTCCATTGGAAGTGAAAGACGACTTTGCCAGACTGGATCAGGCTCAAAAAAACGATCGAGTAATGGTGGGGAATACAATTCAGGCCCTGAAGCCCGATTCTCGCAAGATTACGGAATCGCTGATCGGCGAAGAAATGTACGTGCAGCTGCAGCAGATGCTGTCGTGGCTGGAAACATTACGCAGCTATCAGGACGACTTGAAACAACCGCCTCCGCCAGAACGCAGCCGGGGCCGCGACTTCGAATACGACATCTGGAACCCGACGCCGCGAGTTCTGTGCCGCAAGATGCTGATGAATGGCGAACTGATGTTGGGAAAGACGCCCGCACCGTTTGAAGCTTCGCTGACAGATGTGACCAGCGATCCAAAATTGCTGGGTCGCCCGGCGATGATGAACGTCGTAACTTCCGGAAACAGTCCGATTCAGGTTGTGGTGCAACACGATGCCACACAGGACATCGCCACAACTCGGCTGGCCGCCGACTTCACAGACAACAGCGTGCAGCATCTTTCTGCTGGCAAGGCCGATAAACACCAACTTACGGCCAACATCAGCAACATGCGTTGGAAGGCTCGCGTAACGGTTGTGCAGGATACGATTCAGGGTGAAGTTTCCGTGGTTTCAGACTTTGGCAGTCCGGAATTTCAGACCACAAAGAAGTCGGTGGAACTGTTGGCGGGCCTGACGGAACAGACGTTGTCCGGAATTCATACCGTGCATGCCACAATGACAATGTCCGGACCGATCAAGCATCCGGAAGTTCGCATGACATCAGACCTGGGCGACCAGTTTTCCGCCGGCTTTCAAACGGCCTTCCAAAGCTTCGTTCCTCAAATGAAGGGCGAACTTCTGGCGATGCTGGATGGCTATGTGGAAAAGCAGAAGCAGCAGTTCTCGGCCAAGCTGGGAGGACGCTATACCGAATTGCTGGCAGACAATCAGAAGATTCTGGACGGCTTAACTCAGGCGCGACAAATCGCGATGGATCTGCGTTCCGGACACGTCGATCCGAATGCCATTTTCAAGCAGGTGTCGTCAACCGGCATTCTGTCTGAAAAAGAGCAGCAGAAGGCGAACAAGATTTTGGGAACATCCAATCGAGTTGTCGAAGGCCTGAAGGATCCCAACAAAGCCATCATCGATGCTCTGCCCGGGCTGCAGAAGAAGCTGTTCAAGTAGAGCTGTCGAACACAGGTTGTTGACTCGTTCCCAAGCTACAGTTTGATGCCGTGAATCCGCAAAGCTCTGCTTTGCCACGTTGGTCTGCGATTCTGCCTGTGCAATGTTGCCACATCTGTAGAGTGGCGAGATTTCCAGGCCAGAGCCTGGAAACGAGGAAAGCCACAACTATCGCTCAAAGACAAACGGTTCGGCCGGATGTTCTGTGACGGTAATTCGAACGGGCTGTGCCTTGCCGCCCTGATCGACCTGAACTCGTAGAATATTCTTCGCTGCAAATGGGTGGTCATGGATCCATGAGTGCCCATCACCGTGCAAGTATAGAATTGGCTTTTTGAACTGCGTGGCATCGTCCTGGAACGGATTGAAAAAGTCGTCGTGCTTCGCGGCGGGCTTTGCATGCCCCAAAATCACCATACTGCTGACCTGGCTGCCAAACCGGCTAAGGTTGCGTCGAATCCATGTCAGACATTCAGTATGACGTTGTTTCCATTCTGCGGCGTCATGAACGCGGCCGCCGACGATGTTTAGTCCGACGAACAAAACGTTGTTTTTGACGAATGAAAAGTTCTCTTCACGTTCCAGTTGACGGAACACTGGCAACTGATGCTTCCAGCGACGATCAAATCGTATGAAATGTTTTTCCCAGTACTGCCAGGCCTGATGCGGATCCGGATCGATGCAGTCGTTCCATTCGTTATCCCCGGGAATGACAAAAACCGGTGCCACAGCTGCGCTCAGCATCTCGGCGACTTTCACATACACCGCTTCATCACAGGCAGTCGCTCCGCCTTTGATGTCGCCGACGTGGACGGTAAATTCCGCTTCCGCAGGCAGGCCTTTGATGTGTATGGGAAGCAGTATGTCATCGGCATCAGTATAGGGAACATCGCCCATCGCGCAGAATGTGACATTGGCCACTCGGGATTTGGCATCGAGTTCCTGGGCTCGAATCCCGATATCGCCCATCGGAAACATCAGCAGCACGCCGCATCCAAAGACTGCGGCAATAAGAAATCTTGACATTTGTATTCTTTGAAAGAAGCAAAGCAAAAGACGCATCGGCAACACACGGAAATCATACCGGGCATCGTGCCCAAATGCTCTCGTCGTTCGTCACCATAAATTGACTGCCTGCATTCCTTTGGTTACGAACGCTGAATCAAAGAGCTAGAGACGCCGCTCCAGCTCTGTTGAGATGAGGGGCGGTGATGGCAGCTTGCCCCCTCGTTCCCATGCCAGTGCTTGGGAATGAGGCGAAAATTCTTCACGGCGTTGGCCAGTGTCCAGCCTACGGTAAGTGGCCCCGCTCAACTTCATACTGCCGATGCGGCTCGCCGGTTTTGGGTTTGCGAATCAGGAAGCCCGGGCGTTTGCTGAAGGCTTCGTGGACGTTGGTTGCTTTGGTTTGGTCGTAGGCACCTGAATGAGCGTGCAGCAGATATCGCAGCGTTAGAGGATGGCCGGTTTCGATTTTGTAGTCAGCGTGCATCCCGAAGGAAGCCCCCATCCAGCCGTCTTCGCGGACGTGCCAGAATGTTGGGTAGCGTGGGTTGTCGGGGTGATCAAAATAGGTAATCCCTTCCGTGACAACCTGACGAGCATCTTCAACGCCAACAACCACCGGGCCACTGTAGTCCATCCAGCGAGCCTGTTTGCCAAAGATATTCTTTTCTGAAACATCACCTTCGCTGTTGGTGATTGTTCCGCCACCAAAGTACTCAGACAGTGTCTTTGAAACTCGCACAGCAAGCAGGCCGAAATTTGTCATGTCCAGTGATACAGCTTCCACGCCTTCCGGTGGTCGCATGGTGATTTGTATTTCCAGAGAGTGTTCTCCATTGGGCATTGGCAACAGACTGGCGACAACATCCTGTTCCATCACTTCATGGCCGTCTTCGTCGTACCATCCCAGCAGCACGGCCAGGATGGCTTCGTCATCACCGTCTTTGTAACGATACCAGTGCTTTTGACGGATTCGGGCCTTCGTGTTGTCAGACCAGAAATCGATGCCGTTGACTTTGTGACTTGCAAACCAAACAGAACGATGATGATCGTGATTTTGTGCTCCCGGATGCCCAATTCGAGTCAGCGAAACACCGGACGGGCCGTTAAACGGATAGAAGAAGGGCCGAGGATACTTTTCATCAAAGTGCCAGCGAAGCTTTTCCACTCCCCCCAGATTCATAGACACTTGATGCTCAGCAATTCCCGGTGGTTGGCGTTGGGTCGGTTTATTTAGCGTAGATTAAC
>CALFSX010000302.1 GCA_937916515.1 uncultured Planctomycetaceae bacterium
TCGCTACGACCAGGAGCTTCGCCCTTGACCCGGTGGCGTGGTTTGCTGGAAGACGAAGGACGTTTGAATCGCCGAGCCGCTGCAGTTTTGCCTCGGATTGCCCTGCATGGCCATTCAACCGATTGGTTATGCTGATTTCACGCGGTATTGGGGCCAATTCCGGGTGCGGTTAGAGGCAGTTTCTTTCGTTTTTGCTAAGATTTGTTGCAGACGAACGTCACAAGTTGCGTTCTGCCAGTTGTAACAACACAAGTGAAATCGCCATGGGAAGAAGTTTCGAAAACCGCAAGGCCTCAATTTTTAAGACGGCCGGACAAAAATCCAAGCTGTACGCCAAGTACGGCAAGCAGCTGTACGTCGTTGCCAAAAACGGCGTGGCTGATCCGGAAAACAATCCGGCTTTGCGCAACCTGATTGAAAAAGCGAAGAAGGAACAGGTTCCCAGTCACGTTATTGAAAAGGCGATTGAAAAAGCGGCGGGCACTGGCGGCGAAGATTTTACTTCTGTTTGCTATGAAGGTTATGGTCCCGGCGGTTGCTCAGTGATTGTGGACTGTTTGACAGACAACAACAATCGCACGATCACGGACGTTCGCAACTGCTTCACCAAGACTGGAGCAAAACTGGGAGCTGCCGGTTCGGTGGCTCATCTGTTTGAGCATCTTGCTGTGCTGTCGTTTAAGGGCGACGATCCGGACCAAGTTCTGGAAGCCATGCTGGAAGCCGACGTTGACGTCGACGACGTTGAACAGGATGGCGAATTTGTGACGCTGTATGCTCCATCCAACGAATTCTACAAAGCAAAGACAGCTTTGCTGGAAGCGTTTCCTGCAGTCGAGCTGGAGACTCAGGAAATCACTTTCCTGCCGGTCGACAACAAAGAAATCAGCGCTGACGATGTGCCGATGTTCGAAAAATTCATGAACATGCTGAACGACTGCGACGACGTTCAGGATGTCTACCACAACGGCGTGCTGCCTGGTTAATTCAGGTGGATGGCACGTTTTTGTCGCGTCTGGATTGATGGCGTGTCTTGGGTGAGGTGAATCGTCTATCGTCTGGGGCTTACCAGCCTGATTTACCTGCCGCTGCGCTTGCCTCGCCTATGGATTTGCGGGCTGGTCCATCACGATTACCAGTTTGTGATTGGCAACGTCGTATTCGTATGACTTGCCTGTTCCCAGCACCGGCAGGCGAATGTGGTTTTCTTTGATGATGCGGCTCATGAATTCATCATGGTCTTTGGGGAATCTGCCTTCTGTTGCGTTAAACAGATTCAAGGCGTGATCGATTCCTAATCCGGCAACCTGCTCTTTCAGCGGCTGGTAAGCTTCCAGAGCTCCCGTGATAGGGTTGGAAATCTGGACTTTGGAATCGACCACCTGCTTGCCGTCGTCCGGGTTGAATTCGCCGATCTGGTCCGTTGTTTTCGGTTTGGCGGCCGGCGGCTTGGGGCCACCTGGTCGTAAGTCGCTGATGGCGTCGGAGCTGAATTTTCGACCATCGGCCCCTGCGTTGTTGTTGGCTGATTCACCACAACCGGCAAGCACGAATGCAGACAACGTAAACAGCAGAATATTCAACGAGGATTTATGGAAACGCATGATGTTGCTTTCTGAGTTTGGCTGAGTTTGTGAAGGAAGCTCAGGGCTGGTGTTCTGTCGCAGCTCAATGTTCCGGTAGTGGATCGCGTTAAAGATTCTGCGCCGGGAGGAACTTTAACAGGATCCAGGACTGCCAGTGTGATTCTTTTGCGGTGACGCCGCATTAGAGCCTTATTCAAAATGATGCGCGCACGGTGCGCGCATGTTGTTCGTAGCGACAACGGAGCGGCTCGGCGATTCGAGCGTTCCATGTCTTCCAGCCAACCACGCCACCGGGTCAAGGGCGAAGCCCTTGTTAGGCTCGCACGGAATCGGCAATTTTGCGAGCCACTTGTGCTCGCCGAGTCACTTCTGCCCAGTTTTCAGCTTTAATCACGTCCTGGGGAGTTAACCAGGAACCGCCCAAGGCAAACACGGCGGGATTCTTCAACCAGGTTTCCATGTTGGCTTCGTTGATGCCACCCAGTGGGATAAAGCGAGCTCCTAAATGAGCATACGGGGCTCGAATGCTGTCCAGCATCGCCAGCCCACCGGATGGAACTGCCGGGAAGAACTTCATTTCTCGACATCCCAGTTCCAGGCCGACTTCAATTTCAGACGGCGTCATAACTCCTGGAGCAAACGGAAGTCCGATTTCCTGAGCACGTTCGACGACATCAGGATTGAGTCCTGGCGATACCGCAAAGTGAGCTCCGGCGGCCATCACTTCGTCAACCTGAGCTTCGTTAAGAACTGTTCCAATGCCCGCCAGCATGTCAGGCACGTGCTGGCGAATCAGCTTTAAGGCGTCAATGGCGGCGGCGGTTCGTAGAGTTAATTCCATGGCGTCAATGCCGCCCGCCAGAAGAGCTTTCGCCAGCGGAACGGCGTGGTTGGCATTTTCCAGAATTAAAACGGAGACGACTCCGTTGCGTTCCAGTCGTTGAAGCATTTGTTCAGGAAACTGTGATTCCACGTGATTTTAACCTGGCTGAATAAAGGGTTTGTGATTCGTACGTAACAGTGAATGATAGCTGATTGCTGGCAGATTGTGTCGCGTGTGTGAACTTTCACGCTATGCAAAATGGCGGACCGGGAAAATTCAAATCGTTAAGAACGTTGTAAGGCGATATGTTAAGGATTGCGTCTGAAGTATTTTATCAGCATCGCAATTCCGAACGCGATTGTCGGAACGAACCACCATTGGGGGCCGAAAACCACGGTGGCGTTGAACATCATGAAGGCGGCGATGATGTGCATCGCCAGGGATGAGCTGCCGCCGGATTTCAGTCGTCGAAAAACGTCGAAGCCCCAGTACGTCAGGAATATGTAATTCACGTATAAGCCGCCGGGCCAGTTGATTCCGACCACGCGATTGGTCATGTCGGCAGTGTGTTGCAGAGCCGCCGATTGGTTCCAGTGGTGTTCGAAATGATAGGCGCACAATACGTGAATCACACAAAGCAACCATGAAAGGCTCCAGGCACGCACGTACCACAGGTCGGCTGTTTTTGTCGAAGGATTTTCAGGCGATGAGTAAAACAAGTGACGCCAAACGGCAGTCGCGTACAACGCCACGCAGATACGCACGGTCCAAAGAATAAGGTTGCGGCCCAGTTCTGTATCCATCGGCAATCCATCGTTTGGCGTCATTCGCACTCAACGTGAAATTGTGCGAAGTTTGTGGTAACGATTGACGCATTCGCCTGTATTCGCAACCCTGTAACGAACTAATTTTTCGTTGAAAGGCAATTGCTGGTGAAACTGCTCCGTTCCTGTGTTTTAACCTGCCTGCTAAACCTGCTGACTGTACACGCCGTTGCCGATGAAGCCAAAGTGGCCGTGTGGACGGCGGGAGAAGGCGACTATCATTCGTACCGTATTCCTTCCGTTATCAAAGCGGCTGACGGTGGCTTGCTGGCATTTTGTGAAGCTCGCAAAAATGGACTCGGCGATGCTGGCAATATTGACCTCGTGATGAAGCGGTCTGACAACCAGGGCGCAACCTGGGGGCCTCAAACCGTGGTTTGGGACGACGGCGCCAACACCTGCGGTAATCCGTGTCCTGTGCTGGACGAATCCACGGGAACGATCTGGCTGCTGCTGACGAAGAATCTGGGCAGCGATCATGAATCGGACATTATCCACAAGCGAGCAAAGTCGACTCGCACTGTCTGGGTGATGTCCAGCACGGACAATGGAGCCACCTGGTCTGAAGCCAAAGACATCACCGCTTCAACGAAAGATCCAGAGTGGGGTTGGTACGCGACAGGCCCGGGCGTTGGCATTCAGATTAAAGCGGGCTCTTACAAAGGGCGGCTGGTTATTCCGTGCGACCACAGCTATGACGATCCGGAAGGTAACGTTAGAAAAGGTCCGTTCGGCTATGGTGCTCATGCAGTTTATAGCGAAGATCACGGCGTTACATGGAAAATGGGTGGCACTATTCGCCCTCACAGTAACGAATGCCAGATATTTGAAGTTGCTGATGGCAAGGGAACTTTGGTGATGAATTCTCGATCCTATTTCGGACGCGCTCGCAGAACTCACGCAGTCAGCACCGATGGCGGCTTAACGTTCAGTGAACCGGTCGATGTGGCAGAACTGCTGGAACCTGTTTGTCAGGGAAGCGTGATTCGACACCGCTGGCCATCCGGTGATAAGCCGGGCCTGTTGCTGTTTAGTAATCCGGCCAACGCGAAATCGCGAGTTGACTTAACTGTGAAGTTCAGCTTTAACGACGGTGCCGATTGGCCAAAGTCGAAACTATTGCACGCCGGCCCCAGTGCGTATTCGTGCCTTGTAAGTTTGTCGGAGCAGAAAGCTGGATGCTTGTACGAGGCTGGAAAGAAAAGTGCTTACGAGACAATCGTGTTTCAGGCGTTTCACGTAGAAGCTAAGTAGTCTGCTATTGATCGGCACCCCAGATCTGACAAGGCGGTGCCTCAGACCATTCGAGCTGCCGCTCGGAAACGCTCCGTTGTCGCTCTGAAAACGTGACTTAATGTGAACTGTTTGCGGCAATAAGAAATCTAACCAGTGGCCGTTCGTTGCTTAAACGGCTTCACAACAGCCACTGCATCTAAAGAGGATCTCATATTATGAAGCAGCCCAACCGACGTTCATTTCTTGCTGCAGCGGCTGGCACTGCATTGATGACGCATTCTTCGTTTGCGGCGATGTCAGGCAACAATCGAATCAAGGTTGGGCAAATCGGTACCAGGCACGCTCATGCGGCCGGTAAAATGGAGACCGTTCGCAAGTACTCGGATGTGTTTGACGTGGTTGGAGTTGTAGAACCGGATGCCGCACAGCGTCAAAAAGTTGCCACGGCAGCTGCCTATGATGGCCTGAAGTGGATGACGCAGGAGCAGTTGTTGAATGTTCCCGGTTTGCAGCTTGTGCTTGTGGAAACAGACATCGACAACCTGCTGGTGACGGCCGAAGCATGCATCGCGGCGGGAAAGCACATTCATCTGGATAAGCCGGCCGGAACATCGCTGCCTCATTTTCGACGCATTTGCGAAGCCGCAGACCGGCAGCAACTGGCCATTCAAATGGGATACATGTTTCGAGGCAATGCGGCCTTTCGATTTATGTTAAATGCAGCAAAGGAAGGCTGGCTGGGAGACATATTCAGTGTGCATTGCGAAATGAGCAAGAAGGTTGGTGATGCAGAACGCCGTCTGTTGGCTCAGTATCCGGGCGGAGCGATGTTTGAACTTGGGTGTCACCTGATTGATTCTGTGGTTCGTTTGTTGGGGCCACCCGAGTCGGTTTCGGCATTCAATTCCAATAGCCGGCCGGAACACGATTTGTTAATGGATAATTGTCTGGCGGTGCTGCAATATTCCCGGGCCGTTGCAACCGTTAGAAGTTCCGTCTGCGAAGTTCAGGGGCAGCGGCGTCGGCAGTTTGTGGTTTGCGGCACAAAGGGCACGATTGCTATTCAACCCCTCGAACCCGCGTCTTTGCAATTGACGCTGGAGCAGGCAACCGGAGGTTTTGTCAGGGGAATTCAGCAGGTGGAACTTCCGCAGTCCGCTGGACGCTACGACGGAGATCTGTTGCATTTGGCGAAAGTCATCAGCAAACAGGAAGATCATGAATACGGTACGGCTCACGACCTTCAGGTTCAGGAAACATTGCTGTTGGCCAGTCAAATGCTGGAACCTGTCAGTGGCCTGCCCAAAGATTGACGTTTGGCGGTACTTCATGAAGGCGAAGCGGCGTGGCCGGAGCAGGCGAAACTGCGTTCGTGAGCGTTTTTTGAGGAAAATCGGGGCGATTGACTCGAAAATACTGCGAATTGAGCTCAGACATTGTCGAATTCCAAGTCAAAACCCCGACCCGTTTGAGACTTGCCCGCAAATCGCGTAAACTACAGAAAATCCTTGATATTTCTGTACCGGGACCTGCGACATGAGCGAAGAAACGGGATCTGAGCTTTCCAAGGCGGATATTGCGAAGTCAGCACTAAAAGACGCCGGAGCTTCTCTGGCGACA
The DNA here is from genome assembly GCA_937916515.1 of uncultured Planctomycetaceae bacterium. Lineage (GTDB taxonomy): Bacteria > Planctomycetota > Planctomycetia > Planctomycetales > Planctomycetaceae > Fuerstiella. The sequence continues at coordinate 6,090 of CALFSX010000302.1, forward strand.
GGTTTCGGAGGCCGAATTACAAAGGCCTCATTCACCGGAACAAAATTCGGTGACGATCAAATGGCATATCTGCAGGATATGGAGGATTTGCGGGAGCTGAACCTTAACGGCACCAAGATCACCGATGCGGGCATGGTTGAGCTGAAGAAGATGAAGAATCTTCGCCACCTGACGCTTACCGGTACCATGGTTACCGACGCTGGCTTGGCTCACCTTAGCGGCATTGATACTTTGGAAGTATTGGTGTTGTCAAAGGGTAAAGTGACGGATGCTGGCCTTGCTCACATCAAGAAGATTTCGAGTCTCACCGAATTATATCTGGCCAACACGTCCATAGGAGACGTTGGTCTGGAACACATTTCGGAGCTCTCAAATCTGCACACTCTGGGGCTGACGGGTACTTCGATCACCGATGAGGGGATGAAGCACGTCAAGAAGCTGAAGAAGATGGAAGTGCTGTTGCTTCGTGACACGGGCATCACGGACGAAGGCATCAAGCACATCAAGACCCTGAAGTACTTATGCCGCTTGTGGCTGAGAGCCACCAAGGTTACCGACGACTGTCTTGCTCATCTTGAGAAAATGGTCGATCTGCAGTGGCTGGAATTCAACGAAACGGAAATTACCGACAAGGGAATGGCCGCAATTTCGGAATTCAAAGAACTGACGAATCTAAGCCTGCGAAATTGCCAAATCACCGACAAGTCGCTGCCGAAGCTTAAAAAACTGAAGAACCTGGAATCTTTGTGCCTGACAGGAACAAAGATCTCAACCGACGGGCTGAGAACTTTAAAGAATGCACTGACTCGCTGCCGCACAGAAGTCTGATTTTGCCAGCGGTGTGCAGATAGCATCACTGCTGAACGCCCGTCAGAACAGCAATCCGGGCTTAGTGAACAAAGGTTTGTGAGTTTCGGCTGAACGCGCCCCACCACTGTCTCCGAGAGGCGAACTCAAAGCCTCAGGTGTTCGTCAGAAGGTACGTCTAACGATTGCAGCGAGCAGTTGTTTATTGTCGAGCGTTCTGATTGTGCGATGCCTGTTGGCGAAGTGGTCAGCAGTTGCCACTTGATGGCCAGGTTTCTGTCAAGGATCTACCCTGGCATCAAACTGAAATTGCGTCAAGCACTCCGGTGCCATGTGAATCTGCCAGAATAATCGTCGAAGCCCGTATGAGTGGCCCTCTTAGCTGACTTGCACAGCTGTCATTTTTGGCTTCCGTGTCGCTGCATTGAACGGCGATCATCCAATTTGGATCTCCCGACTCATGTTGGAGTGATATTCTTTGTTGTGAACTTGAGAACGACAAGCTTCATGATTCAACGCGACTGCCTGAAGCATGACCAGCTTACTGCGAAGTTCTTCGTCAACGTACTTCTGTTGGCGGCGACAACTCAGTTCATAAAAATGATTCTGCTCAAACAGTGATTGGCATCGGCCTGCCGAACCATCATCCCGCCAGAGCATCACAAAATTTCCTTTAACCAATCATCAAAAACAAAAACGACGCGCGTTCGTTGAGGATCGTTTTACGCGCTGAGTCCAATGGCCCGTTCAATCGGCCATTGTGGATTTGTCTTTTTCACTTTACTAACCAGAGAACTTTCGAATGTTCGACCGCGAACGATTCAGAAACGATGTACTCGCCCTGGGCTTACTGGCCCTGGTTGTGTTCGTTGGTTTAAGTTTTCTGAGCTACGATCCGGCAGATCCTCCATCGGACCTGGTTTTCCCTTCTCGTCGAACTCCCATCAATATCTGCGGTTCAACAGGTGCCAGCATTGCTTTTTATGGCAAGCAATTAATGGGTGCCGGCGTTTGGATGATGATGGCCGCAATGATCGCGTGGGATGTCAGTCTGTTTTCGCGTGAGATCCCCAAACGCAACTGGTTGGCTGTTGGTGGAACAATGCTGCTGGTCGTTTCCAGCTGTGCCGCCATGCAGATTCTGATGCCCGATTTGAATTCCGGTTCAACCTACGGAAGCGGTGGAGTGCTGGGTGCGTGGACGGGAATTGGACTTCGCAGTGCGTTTTCACCTGTGGGTGTGGTGATTTTGCTGGCATGCGGCTTTCTTTCGGGCTGGATGCTGTCTCCCTTGTGGCTGGTCACAACGCCTGGTATTAAGGTTGCCAGTCTGCCGTTGGCAGTTGGTTCCAGCATGCTGTCGCTGGTGTCTGTGTTGAAGCCCAAGCCACGCGTTCGCCCGGTTGAAGTGGCAAATGAAAGTGTCGAAGAGGAAGCTCCTCGGACTCTGTCGATTAATACGCCGATTGCACCTGTGCGAGTCATCAACAATGAAGTTGAAGATGCAGACGACGTGACCGACGATGATGTCTGGGATGACGAAGAAGAGACGGTTGCCGCCGAAGTTAAGGGCGGCGCACGCAAGCTGCGGGTTAATCCGCCAGCCGAACTGACCGTGCATCGTGGTGACGAGGGCAACGAAGAATACGTTCGTCGTGAATACAACCTTCCAGATTTGAACGTACTGGAAGAACCGGAAGAGTTTCCTTACGAATTGCTGGCCAAGAAGGCTCGCATCGCCGCTGCGACACTGGAAAAAACGTTTGGCCAGTTTGGTCTGAACATCCGCGTATCGGAAGTGGACACCGGACCTGCGGTGACTCAGTTCGAACTGGATCTTGAACCAGGTTTGCGTCTGAACAAAGTAACGGCATTGGAAGACGACCTTGCCATCGCGTTGCGAGTTCCGTCGGTGCGAGTTGTCGCGCCGATTCCGGGTAAGAATACCGTCGGCGTGGAAGTGCCGAACGAAAAACAGGTGACTGTTCGTCTGAAGGAACTGATTCTGGCAACAGGATCAAAGCTGGATGACTTGAAGATTCCTCTGTTCTTTGGCAAGGATGTGAGCGGTCGAGCGTTGGCGGTTGATCTTGCCAAGATGCCTCACCTGTTAATTGCAGGACGAACGGGAACCGGGAAAAGCGTGTGTTTGAACACGTTGATTCTGTCCATTTTGATGACGCGAACTCCCGACGATGTCAAGATGCTGATGATCGACCCCAAAATGGTTGAGCTCAGTCCTTACAAAAATCTGCCTCACTTGATGCACCCCGTCATTACGGACATGAAGAAGGCCGAAGCTGTGCTGGCATGGGCCGTTGATAAAATGGAAGAGCGCTACGACCTGCTGTCGCGGGTTGGAGTTCGACATCTGGAAAGTTACAACAAGCTGGGGCGTCCCGCTGTGATGTCCAAACTGGGACTTAGCGAACTGGATGAAGAAGCGAAAAATCTGCCTCATAAAATGCCGTACATCGTCATCATCGCCGACGAAATGGCAGACCTGATGATGACCAGCGGCAAGGATGTAGAAGCTCACATTATTCGGTTGGCTCAGAAATCGCGAGCGGTGGGAATTCATCTGGTTCTGGCAACTCAAAAACCAACGGTGGACGTGATCACGGGATTGATCAAGTCCAACCTTCCGGCTCGAGTATCGTTCCAGGTGGCCAGCAAAATGGACAGCCGTGTTGTTCTTGACGAAGGCGGAGCTGAACGGTTGCTGGGTTGCGGTGACATGTTGTATCTGGCTCCCGGAACAAGCACCCTGACGCGTGCTCAGGGGACGTACGTCAGTGATGAAGAGATCAATGAAGTGATCGACTTCTTCAGCGACGTAGAACCCGAATACAGCGACGAACTGCAGCGTGTAGTGGCCAGAAGTGCGGCTGCGGCCAGCGGTGAAAAGAACGAAGATTCGGGGCCTCGCCAGGCAGACGACTTGTACGAAGATGCCATTGATGTTGTTGTGCGAGAAGGCCGAGGCAGCTGTTCTTTGTTGCAGCGTTGTCTGGGCATTGGCTATGGCCGAGCTTCTCGAATGATCGACTGGATGGCAGAAGACGGCATTGTGGGCGAACACAACGGGGCGAATGCCAGAGAAGTGATGTACTCTCCCGAAGAATGGGAAGAAGTGCGAGAGAGTCGCGGCCGCTGATTGTAAGGGCGTTTCGGGTAGGCAGTGCGTCTCGTATGACTGAATGGATGGCAGAAGTCGACATTGTCGGCGGCTTCAGCCATCAAGCCCAGCGGCTGAAGCCGTGATTGAAGTCCGGCTAAAGCCTGCTGCGAACAGCTCGGCAATCCCTTTTACCACCAGTTAAAGAGGCTGTCGATTTAGTCGGGAACAAGCCCCAGTCGGATCAGCCGCAGGGTGTTGGCCCCGGTTAGTGCGGATCACCGGAAAAACCGAGGCTAACGCCCTGCGGCTTATACAGACATGGCACTGTGCAGCGAAAGTGATCTAATTGACGTGGTATCGATTCAATCTTCAGATTGTCCTAAACTGTCGGCAGACTGTTTGCTCGTTTTCTGAAATGAATCGCCAATGACGTTGATGTTCCGACCGGCTGCCATCAGCGATGTCGATGCAGCAGTGCCGTTGATTTACAGTGCTGGTGTGGAAGCATTTGAGTACGCGTTCACCACAGGCAAATGCAGTGCTGGTGATTTTCTGGCGTTTGCGTTCAAGAACGGCGGCGGTATTTTTGGGTGGAGTAATCATACCGTGGCCGTGCTGGATCAGCAGGTTGTTGGAATTGTGGCAGGCTATAGTGGGCGAGAATATTTCCGACTGACATTGGGAACAACGGGCCAGATTTTTCGCCGCTATTCGTTGTGGTCGCATGCTCAAGTCGTTCATCATTCGCTTCAACTTAGCGCGCTGATGCCGCGACCGGCGTGGGCAACTCACTACGTTGCGAATTTCGCCGTGAGTCCTCTACATCAAGGGCTTGGAATTGGAACGGCTATGCTGGACGATCAGCAGAAAGTCGCGGTGCTGAAAGGTCGCACCAGCATGACTTTGGATGTATCCGCGGACAATCCGCGCGGGCAGAAACTGTACGAGCGACTGGGCTTCTGCGTGACGAAGGAGAACACGTTTTCCGGGCCTGCGAATACAATTGCGAACAGTCGCCGAATGGAACGTTCGCTTCTGTCTGTCACCTGAGTATTATCGTTCAAACCAGCCTTCAAGTGCGGCCAATGCTGTATCGCGATCTGCTCGAGTGGCGAACATGGATTCGTCTGCTTCAATTCGAACTTCGTAAAGTCCTTCCACTTCGCATTCTTCTCGACCGCAGAAGTGCGGTACGTCCGAAATCCAGACGATACGAGCCAGCGGGACGTGCTTGTCGTCGATTAAGGTGAAAACACTGGACAACGGATAGCTCCTGGTACAATTTGCTGGATGGTGAAACTCGGCCAGCCTGATAGCGGCGACAACTGCAAGTTCCGTCAGGCACGAAGGTTAAAGAATATCCCCCGAACCGTAAACGTAAATTTGCGTGCCTAACAAGGGCTTCGCCCTTGACCCAGTGGCGTGGCAAGCAAAAAGACGTGGAGCGTTCGAACCGCGGAGTCGCTCCGTTGTCGCTAAAACCAATATGCGCACCGTGCGTGCATCATTTGAGTAAGACTCTAACGAGGCCGTGCCTCAGACCATTCGAGCTGCCGCTCGGAAACGCGACTACGTCGCTCAGAAAACTTGACTCAACATCAACAAGTTCGCTGCTTGAAGTCTAACTGGACAGCGCCAGGTATGATAAAACGTCAGCTTTTCTGTAAGCCACATGAGCCGCAGGGCATTAGCCCCGGTTAGTGCGGATCACGAAAAAAAACGAGGCTAATGCCCTGCGGCTCATTCAGACATGGTGCTGTCCAGCTAAATCACTGGGTGCGTTCGCCGATTGTGGCTGATCGGAGATTGTTGGAAATGGGTGGCCGTGGTTGGACTGAGCTTGTGAAGGAAACCGCGGGGTTTTGCTCGTACCTCGCTCCAACCTCGGCCACACTTTTCTCCGCAACCATCGATGACTGCGACTTAATCAGTTTAGAGACGGATACAGCTGAAATGGGGGCAATCCCGTGCGGAATTCTGGTGTTCTGTTCGCGATGGCTGACATTGCAATTTTCAGCGTGGGAACGGACAATCAGGCCATGAAAAGAACAAGCTCACAATCAGGTTTCTGTGCCTTCCTTATGGGGGCTGTCGCCTTCTGTGTCGTGATATCGCTGACTCAGTCAGTGGCTGCTCAGGACGATTCGGAAGCTGCGGCGTCCAGTGATTCCGCCACGTTCAGCAGTGCTGGCCCTGTTGTTGAACCTTCTGCTGAGCAGCAGGCATTAATTCGTGATCTATTGGCGCAGCTTGGTTCAAAGTCGTTTGAATCGCGAGCGGACGCTTCGAAGAATTTGAAGGCTTTGCCAATTGATCAGTTTCAATATGTTTGCCAACTGGCGGGCAAGCAAGCCAGCGCGGAAGTGATCATTCGCATTATGGCAGAACTGGATAACCGCTATTCAGTTGGTCAAGACAAAGACCTTTTGGCTGTCTCCGAAAGCCTGGAACAACTTGCAACCGCGGAACGACTTCTGGTGGCAGACAGCGCAGAAGCCAGTCTTCTGGAACATTCGCAAAAGCGACTAAGTGTTGTGCAACAGCAGCTTCGAGACTTTGGTGCGTTGGTTGGGGAAACGCCAGGGGTGAGCAACATGTTTTTGGGTGTGGCGCCCCGCACACTAATGAGTGCTCAGGTGTTCTTTACCGATGACTGGAAGGGCGGCGAGCAGGGTTTGCGAGTTTTTGCTCGACTGGCATCTTTAATGAAGGCCAGTAACGGAGTGTTGACGGTGTATCTTGTGGATGGCAATTCGCTTTCCGCAGCCGACGTTGAACAGATCGCTGAATTTGTTGGTCATGCCAGAATTGCAGAACGAAGTCCGGTTGCATTGGGCATCGTGAATGATGGCCGGATGAACTTCGGCGGTGTTTTAATTTCGCAGGTTACTCCCGGAGGCACGGCTGAGAAAGGCGGCTTACATGCCGACGATCTGTTACTGGCGATGGAACCCGCACCAGCTCGCCCCCCAAAGCAGGTTCCGGCAAAGCAGGACGGTGATTCCGGGCAGGACGAAGAAGTAGAACCTCAGGAACAACCTGTCATTATTCCCTGGGGCACTGCTCCGCTGGATACCTATCTGGAAGACGATCCGCGAAGGCTGCTGGACTTTGATGACCTTGTTGAACGGCTAAAGAAATACAAAATCGGTGACGAAGTCCTTCTGCATGTTGTGAGGCGAAGTGGCAGGCTTGGTTTCCGTGCGCCACGAGGCAATGAGGTTGAACTTACCAGAATTAAACTGATGGGCTGGAAAGATATGTCTCACCTTCGCCATAGCGAACCATAAGCGAAGGTAAACGGGCGGCAGCTTCAGCGTGCAGTTGACGGGGCTCGGAATTTAAATAGATGTGAGCACGGCCAGTTTTTAATTGCCTGTATTCGATTGACAATCCTGTTCCTGCCGGACAAAGTCTGCACATCGAGAATGCGCGAGGGGGGCATGGGCAACTGGTACGCAGAAGAATTTGACGATCCGAGCAAACAGAAAACGGCAGCCAAAAAGCAGCATGCCAATCCATTTGCAGCCGGCGATGCGTGGCAGGAAAACGGCCAGTCGGATTCGTATGACGACGTTGAGTCTGACTACACGCGAGACGGCAAAGAGCTTGTGGTAACTTCAGGAGCAACCTTGCCGGCAATCTGTATCAAGTCGGGCAGCACCAGTCAGCTTAATCCCGTCACCGTTACTCTTTCGCATTCGCCGCCGTGGGCATTTTTGGTGGGCGGCGTGTTGCTTGCCATGTTGTTTCAGAAGAAATGCGAAGTGACGTACTTTGTTAGTCAGGAAGTTTCTGCACGGATCAAGAAACGAAAGCTGTTTGGCGGCCTGGGCATCGTAGCGGGAATTATCGTGCTTGTTGGTGGTTTGGTGGTTTGGTGGTTGAGTTCGCTCCCGTTGTGATTGTGGGAATCTTACTTATCGTGGCTTCGATTGTGTTGCTGGCACTTGGCAGTCTGGGACTGGCAATCAGCAAACACGAAAAGGGTGTCAAGTTCTGGATCAGAGGTTTTGATAAGACGTTTTTGCAACGACTGGACGCAGGCGAATCTGCCGCTTGAAGCTTTCCTGAAGGGCCACCGGAAAATCCGGGCCTAACGCCCTGCGGCTGATCAAGCCGTGGCGTTGTCCGGTTAAGAATCGTGGGTATACTGTGGCATGCCGTCGTAGCGACAACGGAGCGGCTCGGCGATCGACGCTTTCCAACTTCTTCCACGTGCTACGCCACCGAATCAAGGGCGAAGCCCTTGTCAGGGATTCAGACGAATGAGCTCAGGTAAATCCATTTCAAGACGCAAACTTCTGTCGACCGCTGCCGCGGCTGGAATGGTTGCTGGTGGTTCGTCCGTTGGTGCGACAGCGATTGCTCAGGCACGTCGAGAAAACACGCCAGCTGATTTTAAAATTCGCAACAAACGCATTCGGCAGTCTGTGATGGGCTGGTGCTTTAAACCGATGCCCATTCCGGAACTGATTGGTCATTGTGCAGACATTGGTCTGGAAGCGATAGAAGGCATCGATCCGAAATTCTATCCGGAAGCCATCAAACGGGGATTGAAAATTTCACTGGTCAGCAGTCACGGATTTGGCAAAGGGCCGGTCGATACCGCTAACCATGCAGAATGTATTGCCAGGTTGAAGTCGTCAATTGATACAGCCGTTGAATTTGGTGCTCCCAGTGTGATCACCTTCACTGGAATGTCTGTGGCGGGGATGTCCGCAGCCACAGCCGATCAAAACTGTATTGATTGCTGGAAGCAGGTGATTGACTACGCCGAACAGAAACAGATCACTCTGGTTTTGGAACATCTGAATTCGCGAGACAACACGCATCCGATGAAGGGCCATCCGGGCTATTATGGTGACGATGTTGATCACTGCATCGAACTCGTGAAACGGATGGATTCGGAACGATTCAAGTTGCTGTTTGATATCTATCACGTGCAGATCATGAACGGCGACGTCATCCGCCGTATTCAGACGTACCACCCGTTGATTGGTCACTATCACACGGCTGGAAATCCAGGTCGTAAAGAACTGGATGAAACTCAGGAGATCAACTATCCGCCGATTATGGAAGCCATTCTAAAGACGGGATACGATCTGTTTGTCGCTCAGGAATTCATTCCAACCTGGGACGATCCTGTTTTGGCAATGCGACATGCAGCCATGGTGTGCGACGTTTGACGTTACAAGCGTGGCTGGCACATGGTGAGTGTGGCACGTGGTGAGTGTGGCACGTGGTGAGTGTGGCACGTGGTGAGTGTGGCACGTGGTGAG
>CALFSX010000303.1 GCA_937916515.1 uncultured Planctomycetaceae bacterium
CAGGCATTAGCCACGGGCGCGAGCCCGTGGTGAACAGAAAATCCAAACCAAAAGTCCCAAAGGGACGACAGGCGTATCGGTTCACGTGTTTGCCTGTCGTTCTTTCGTCACTGAAAATGAATGTTGAACATTGTTCCACGGGCCTGCGCTCGCGGCTGTCACCTATCGTCACTTTGTGAATCAATCGCACTCCCACTGCGGACTGCAATCATATCTGTATCTCTCCGTTTCCAGGACCAAAACCCTTCACGACGTTGGGCGATGCCCTTTTCAGGCTGTATGTTGTTTGACTGTCAATTTATCTACGATCGATTGATAGGTTCAGTGCTTCGAAGCGTTTTTGATGCTCTGTAATTTATCTCGAGCAAAAGCATGTCGGATGTTTCTGATTTTGTTACTCAAGAAGAAAGAATGAACTCAACATGGTAATTTTCAGACAGCAGTTCGTCTGCTGCTTTGCTGTCCTGACAGCAATGGCATTTGGCTCCATTGAAACCATCGCACAAACTGCAAAGCAACCCAATGTTCTCGTCATTTGGGGTGACGACATCGGCACAGAAAACATCAGCTACTACAACCGCGGCATGATGGGCTATAAGACGCCCAACATCGATCGCATCGCCAATGAGGGAGTCTTCTTCACCGATTACTACGGCCAGCAATCCTGCACCGCTGGTCGTGCGGCCTTCATCAATGGCTCGGTGCCGGTACGAACCGGCATGACCAAGGTTGGCATTCCCGGCGCACCAGAAGGCTGGCAGAAAACCGACGTGACGATGGCCACAGTGATGAAGAGCCTGGGCTACGGCACGGGACAGTTCGGCAAAAATCACCAGGGCGACCGCGACGAACACTTGCCGACCATGCACGGCTTCGACGAATTCCTCGGCAACCTGTATCACCTGAACGCCGAAGAAGAGCCAGAGAACGAAGATTACCCAGGTGATATGGTGTTGGCTAACGGTAAAACGTTCAAGGAAGTCTTTGGTCCTCGCGGCGTACTGCATTGCAAAGCCGACGGCAAGGGTGGCCAGACCATCGAAGACACTGGTCCGCTGACTAAAAAGCGAATGGAAACCATCGACGAAGAAACTCTGGCAGCCGCAACCGAGTTTATCACTCGTCATCACAAGGCCGGCAAGCCCTTCTTCTGCTGGTGGAATGGCACTCGCATGCACTTTCGCACTCACGTCAAAGAAGAGCATCGCCACAAGGGGAACGACGAGTACACCGACGGCATGATCGAGCATGACATGCATGTGGGCCAGCTTCTGAAGGTGCTGGATGACCTGGGCATCGCCGACAACACCATCGTGCAGTATTCCACCGACAATGGTCCTCATTACAACACCTGGCCAGACGCCGGAACAACGCCGTTCCGCAGCGAAAAGAACTCAAACTGGGAAGGTGCCTACCGCGTGCCGTGCTTCATCAAGTGGCCCGGACACTTCCCGGCTGGCGAAGTTTGCAACGGAATCGTTTCTCACGAAGACTGGCTGCCAACTTTCGCCGCCGCAGCAGGCAATCCCAAAATTGTAGAACAGCTGAAACAGGGTGTGGAACTAAACGGCCGCAGCTACAAAAACTACCTGGACGGCGCGAACCAACTGGACTACATCAGTGGCAAGACCGACGAATCGCCACGTCGCAGCTTCATGTATGTGAATGACGACGGCAAAATTGTCGCCATGCGATACAATGACTGGAAAGCTGTCTTCCTGGAAAACCGCGGCCAAGCGTTCGAAGTCTGGCGCGAGCCCTTCACCGAGCTCCGTGTACCGTTGCTCTTCAATCTCCGCCGCGACCCATTCGAAAAGGCCCAGCACAACTCGAACACCTACAACGACTGGTTCCTCGACCGCGTCTATATCCTCGGACCTATGCAGAGGGTTGCAGGTAACTTCCTCATGACCATGAAGGAGTATCCGCCTAGCCAGTCTCCCGGATCCTTCAACCTGGAAGGAATCCAGAAGAAAATCGAAGCCTCCATGGGCGGTCGCTAAGCACCTTTATGGCCAGCCATTAATTACGATTACATTTTTACCAAGTTTGTTCCTATTCAATGGCACCAGGACCAAACGACGTTTGGCTTTTTAAAAACAACGAGGAAGACTGTTCATGAGACACTTTTTTCGAAAATGCTTACCAGCTTTGAGGATAGTCGCCGTCGTCTGCCTGTTGACGCAAGTCGTGTCAGCTCAAGAGAAACGACCGAATATCGTCGTCATTTGGGGCGACGATATCGGCGAATCCAACATCAGCGCCTACAGTCTGGGACTGATGGGATACAAGACTCCCAACATCGATCGCATTGCTCGCGAAGGCATGATCTTCACGGACATGTACGCCGATCAGAGTTGCACGGCCGGACGGTCGTCGTTCATTACCGGCCAGTGCACCATCCGCACGGGGCTTAGCAAAGTTGGAATGCCGGGTGCTCCTCAGGGCTTGCAAGCAGCAGATGTCACGATCGCTTCGCTTTTGAAGGACAAGGGGTATGCAACGGGGCAGTTCGGCAAGAACCATCTTGGTGACCGCAACGAATACCTGCCCACGCTGCATGGGTTCGACGAATTCTATGGCAACCTGTATCACCTGAATGCGGAAGAAGAGCCTGAACAGGCCGACTACCCGAAGAATCCTCAGTTTCTGAAACGCTTCGGTCCTCGGGGCGTCCTCGATTGCAAGGCCAGCGACGTGGACGATCCGACGGTCGATCCTCGCTTTGGCAAGGTTGGCAAGCAGATAATTAAAGACACCGGTCCTTTGAACAAGAAACGTATGGAGACGATCGACGACGACGTTGCCAATCGCGCCGTGGAATTTATCTCGCGTCAGGCGAAATCGGGCAAGCCGTTCTTCACTTGGGTCAATTTTACCCACATGCACGCTCGGACTCACACAAAGCCTGAGAGTCTTGGTCAGGCCGGTGAAGCTCAGAGTTTCTACCATGACGCGATGATGGATCACGACAAGAATGTCGGACAGGTTCTTGATGCAATCGATCAGCTAAAGCTTGTCGACAACACGATTGTGATCTACAGCACCGACAACGGCCCGCATCGCAACACATGGCCTGACGCTGGCATGACCAAGTTTCGCAGCGAAAAGAACACCGGCTGGGAAGGTGCTTTCCGCGTGCCTCAGGTGGTGCGATGGCCTGGCAAGATTAAGCCGGGTTCGATCTGCAACGAAATCATGTCGCAGCTCGACTGGGCTCCCACCTTGCTTGCCGCTGCTGGAGATGCAGACGTCAAAGAAAAGCTGCTGAAGGGTTATGAAGTCAACGGAAGAAAGTACAAGAATCATCTGGATGGCTATAACTTTGTGCCGTATTTGACCGGTGCCGCAGAAAAGGGGCCTCGTACCGAGTTCTTCTACTTCTCGGACGACGGCGACTTGCTGGGGTTGCGATATGACAACTGGAAAGTGCACTTCATGGTTCAGGATCAGGACGGCACCCTGGAAATCTGGCAACGCGAGTTCAGAGGTCTTCGCCTTCCGTACATTTTCAATCTGCGGACCGATCCGTATGAACATGCCAGGATTACCTCGAACACGTACTGGGACTGGGTGTTCGATCATGCGTGGATTCTGTACCCGATGGGAGATGTGGTCGGCCCATTCCTGAAGTCGTTTGAGGAATTTCCGCCTGTTCAAAAACCCGGATCGTTCACTGTCGGAAACGCTTTCGAACAGCTTCAGGCTGTACCGAACCAGTAGCAGGCGATTCATTGACTGAAACCGAAGCGAGGCGTTTGAATAGAACGCCTCGCTTTTTTCAGTGTCGCCACAGACTTCATTTTGATTTATTTTCGATCACAGCGATTCGCAGCGAAAAGGTTGTGCAATGCGTTCAATTAGATTCCAAAGTCTCTTTGCGTTCAACCTTTTTGTTTTTGTGTCGCTGCCGCTTACAGCTCAGGATCGAGTGGGCAGCGTGCTGCCTTTTCCTGCCACGCCCATGGACAGCGTTTCAAAGCCACGGTTGCAGGATTCCACGATGAAGTGGCCTCAGCAGCCGCAACGATTGCCTGCAGATGCTCCGAACATTCTGATCGTGTTGCTCGATGACACCGGCTTTGGCGTTTCGGAGACCTTTGGCGGCGAAGTGCATACGCCGACGTTTTCGACGCTCGCTAAAGAAGGACTTCGCTACAACGCCTTTCACACCACTTCGATTTGTTCGCCCACGCGAGCCAGTTTGCTGACCGGACGAAACCACACCCGAGTCGGTTCGGGCACTATCGCCGAACGAGCCATTGCGTTTGACGGCTACACAGGCGTGATCCCGAAAGAAGCGGCCACCATCGCTGAAGTGCTGCGTCACTATGGCTACGCGACCTCCGCGTTTGGCAAGTGGCATAACACGCCCGCCACGGAAACGACGTCGATCGGGCCGAAGGATCGTTGGCCAACCGGCTATGGCTTTGATCACTTCTACGGTTTCCTCGCCGGCGAAACCTCCCAGTGGGAACCTCGCTTAGTCAAAAACTACGATCACATCGAACCTCCGCATGATGAGAAATATCACTTGACCGAAGATATGGTCGATCAAGCGCTGACGTGGCTCGACGATCGTCAGGCGTATGCACCGGATAAACCGTTTCTGATGTATTGGGCTCCGGGTGCCGTGCATGGTCCGCATCACGTTTTTCCGGAATGGGCCGACAAGTACAAAGGTAAGTTCGATGACGGCTGGGATGCGTATCGAACGCGCGTTCACCAACGTCAGCTTGAAATGGGAATCATTCCACCAGGAACCAAGTTGACGGAGCGAGATGAAACGCTCGATTCCTGGGACAGCATTCCGGAAAACCAGCGGGCCTTCCAGCGACGGCTGATGGAAATCTATGCGGGTTTCACTGAACACACTGATACGCAGGTCGGGCGTCTGGTGGATGGACTGCAGAACCGCGGCCTAAAAGACAACACGCTGATTCTGTACATTTGGGGCGACAACGGCTCCAGTTCCGAAGGCCAAAATGGTTCGATCAGCGAACTGTTGGCGCAAAATAATATTCCCAATACGGTCGAGCAGCAAATGGCGGCACTCGACCGACTTGGCGGCTTGAAAGCCCTCGGATCGCCAACGACCGACAACATGTATCATGCCGGATGGGCATGGGCAGGCAGCACGCCGTTCAAAGGTACTAAGCTGCTGGCATCGTACTTCGGCGGCACTCGCAATCCGATGGTGGTATCGTGGCCGAACAGGATTAAGCCCAGCACCGAAGTACGTTCCCAGTTTCATCACGTCATCGATATCGCGCCCACGCTGTACGAGATTCTGGGCATTACGCCGCCGGACGTGGTGAACGGCCATAAGCAAATGGCGATCGACGGAACCAGCTTCGCCTACACTTTCAACGAAGAGGCCGCGACGCCAGAAAAGAAGGTGCAGTTCTTTGATAACAACGGCAGTCGAGCGATCTACAAAGACGGCTGGATGGCCTGCACGTTCGGGCCGTTCATTCCATGGAATACACCCGCGTCGGTTCAGCGAGTTGCCAAGTGGGATTCAGCGACCGACGAATGGGAACTTTACAACCTGACCGAAGACTTTTCGCAGGCCAACAATCTGGCTGCTTCCATGCCGGATAAGCTGGACGAACTGAAGCAGGAATTCATGAAGCTGGCGGAAGCGAACCAGGACTTCCCTATCGGAGCTGGCAACTGGTTACGATTGCATCCGGAAGACCGCATCAAGACTCCGTACACAAGCTGGTCATTCACTCGCAACACTCGCCGCATGCCTGAGTTCACCGCACCGGGACTGGGCCGAGAAAGCAACCACGTCTCAATCGACGTCGATGTTCCCGACAAGGCGAACGGTGTCCTGTACGCTGTCGGCGGCTCAAGCGGTGGCCTGACGCTGTACATGATAGATGGCCACTTGGTTTATCTGTATAACATGCTGATCATCGAACAGTACGAAGCACGCAGTAAACAGCCAATTTCCCCCGGCAAGCACAAAATCGAAGTCGTCACTAGCATTGCAAGCCCGGGCAAACCCGGGACGGCAACAATGCTGGTCGATGGCGTGGAAGTCGGCAAGGCAGAACTGAAACAAACCGTTCCCGCAGCATTCACTGCCAGTGAAAGTTTCGATGTCGGGGCCGACCTGGGATCAACCGTATCGCTGGACTACATGGACAAACGACCGTTCGAATTCAACGGAGCGATTGGCACGATGACTGTCGAACTGCAGTCGCCATAGCGATTTTGGATGGCGAAGATTTTCGAAGGCGAACACCATTAAAAATTTAGCAAGATGGCGGCAGCACTCGTGACGTGCTTGATCGAGTTACCGGCTGCAAACGCCCAAACTCAATTGCCGCAACCTGCCCCTGCCGTCAAAGGCAAGGTCGCCGAGAATGATGACAGATCCACGCCCAGCTAACGGAGAATAAAGAAACAGTCATGAGCAACTTCATTCAGCGTTTATTCACAACTGCATCTGTATTGATAGCTGCTGTGGCGACCCCATGCTTTGGCCAGGACATCCTTCCGTTTCCACCAGCGCCGTCTGCGTCTCAGGCGGGAGTGACGATTGAAAGTTCGACATACGAAAAGCGTGTCGAACCGAAGCGTCTTCCTGCTGATGCACCGAACATTCTGATCATCCTGATGGACGATCTGGGCAATGGCACGCCTTCGACGTATGGCGGTGAAATTCACACACCGAATCTGGATCGAATTGCCGGTCGCGGCATCTCTTACAACAGGTTTCATTCGACAGCCATGTGCTCGCCGACCCGCGCGGCGTTGCTGACCGGGCGTAATCATACGCGAGTCGGAAACGGTCAGATTGCGGCCATTGCGAACGACTTCGACGGCTTTAGCGGAGTGATCCCCAAGTCCTCAGCAACCATGGCGGAAGTACTGAAAGCCTATGGCTACAACACGTCAGCGTTCGGCAAGTGGCACAACACGCCGGAAGAACAGATTACTTCCAAAGGTCCGTTTGATTACTGGCCCACTGGTTACGGATTCGAATATTTTTACGGCTTCCTGGCCGGTGAAGCGTCGCAGTACGAACCGACCTTAGTTCGCAATACAACCTATGTCGAACACCCTCACACGTCCGGTGGCAATGACCATTATCATCTGTCAGAAGACATCGCTGACGATGCCATCCACTGGCTACGTGAACAAAAAGCGTACGCTCCCAACAAACCGTTCTTTATGTATTGGGCTCCCGGAGCTTCGCACGGACCGCATCAGGTGATGAAAGAATGGGCGGATAAATATCAAGGCAAGTTCGATGACGGTTGGGATGCGTATCGTGAACGGGTCTTCGCCAACCAGAAAAAACTGGGCTGGATTCCGCAAAACACTAAACTGACCGAACGCGCTGAATCGATGGCGGCGTGGGATTCGATCCCTGAAGAAGAAAAACCATTCCAGCGTCGATTGATGGAGATTTTCGCAGGCTTCACAGAACATGCCGATGCGCAGGCGGGGCGGGTGATCGATGAAATCGAAAAGCAAGGCAAGCTCGACAATACGATTGTGCTCTACATCTGGGGCGACAACGGTTCGTCTTCCGAAGGTCTATACGGCACGATCAGTGAACAGCTTGCCCAGAACGGAATCCCAACCAAAATATCCCAGCACATCGAAGCTTTGGAAGAGCTTGGTGGATTGGATGTGCTGGGTGGCCCCAAGACCGACAACATGTATCACGCTGGCTGGGCATGGGCGGGCAGCACGCCCTATAAGGGCACCAAGCTGCAGGGAGCGTACTTCGGTGGCATTCGTCAGCCCATGGCGATTTCGTGGCCAAAGCAGATCAAAGCCGACAAGACGCCTCGCCCCCAATTTCATCACGTCAACGACATCGTGCCAACCATTTACGACATCCTGAGCATCCCCGCACCCAAGGTTGTTAACGGCGTCAGTCAGGATGAATTCGACGGCGTTAGCATGGCTTATACCTTTGACGATGCATTGGCACCGGAAAGCAAGACGACTCAATTCTTTGACATCATGGCCAGCCGCAGCATCTACCAGAACGGCTGGTTCGCTTGTGCTCGCGGGCCGCGTGAACCGTGGGTCGGCGGAATTCCGAAAGGCATCCGCGAGTGGTCTCCACTGACCGACAAGTGGGAACTCTATAAGATCGATGAAGACTGGAGTCAGGCAGATGATCTTGCAGAAAAGATGCCGGCGAAGCTGGAAGAAATGAAGGCACTTTTTCTTACCGAATCCGCAAAGAACAAGAACCTGCCAATTGGTGGCGGATTGTGGTCGACTGCGCTGTACCATCCCGAGGACGCACCTGCTTCGTCACTCACAGAATGGACGTTCGATCATCCGATCAGCGGCATGCCCGAATCAGCGGCACCGAAGCTCGGTAAAGTTGACAGTCTCGTGACCATAGATGTGGATGTTCCAGAGAATGCAAATGGCGTTCTCTATGCCCTCGCCGGTTTTTCGGGCGGTATAACTTGCTACGTGAAAGACGGCTATCTTTGCTACGAGTTCAATCTGTTCGAAATCCAGCGAACGAAACTGAAGTCCAAAGAGAAACTGCCTGTCGGCGAAGTCAAGATCGAAGTTGAATCGAAGCTTGCGGCAAAGATCGGCGGGCCCATGGATGTCACTCTTAAAGTGAACGGCGACGAAGTTGCGAAAGGCCGAGTTCCCGCAGCCATGTCTCTGCACTTTACCAGCAACGCCACTTTCGACATCGGCCTTGATCAGGACTCACCTGTTTCTCTGGATTATTATGACCAGGCTCCCTTCAAGTTTAACGGCGTGATTGGTGCTACGAGGATCGAATATCTCAAGGCGAAATAAACATTTTCGATTCGATGAAAGAGGTCGCGGGGCAACTCCTCGTGACCATGTAATAGCGTCCTCTCAGTCATTCTTCCAAGCCCCGTGGACCTGGACGAAATCTGGAAACATTGAAGCAGCCAGCAGCGGCAATGAGCCCCGGATTTCTGGTCTAATGTCTGATAAGCAGCGGCCGTTTCTCATTCAACTGGCAGCTGGCCCTTCTAATTTTGCTCGGGACCAAACATGACAAAATTAACGATCGTTGTCATCGCTTTCGCATTTAGCTTCACAGCGTCTTCTCAGGTCTTCGCTCAGGGGCCGAGTTCAGCTGAAGTTGCGGACATTATTTACAGTGGCGGTGACATTGTCACCGTCAACGACGCGGCCCCAACTGCCGAAGCACTTGCGGTCAAGGATGGCAAGATTCTTGCGGTAGGGTCCGCTGAGTCGGTACTCAAGACCAAAGGCGATACCACTCAAATGATCGACCTTAGCGGCAAGGCATTGCTGCCGGGGTTTATCGACGGACACAGCCACTTCATCAATTCGCTGACGCTCGCATCGCAGGCAAACGTCTTTCCACCGCCGTTCGGTCCGGGTGATTCGATTGAAGGCATTGTCGCGGCGCTGAAGGCGTTGCAAAAGGATCACAACATTCAGCCCGGTGAATTGATCATGGCCTATGGCTACGATGACAACGTTCTGCCGGAAGACCACAAGCTGTCCGCCGCCGATCTTGATCCGCATTTCCCCGACAACCCTGTCATGGTCGGTCACGTTTCACTGCACGGTGCAGTCCTGAATTCGTTAGCGCTCAAAAAATACAATGTCACCGCCGAAACGCCGACTCCGCCGGGCGGCATCATTGTTCGTAAGCCGGGCAGCAACGAGCCCGCCGGTTTGCTGATGGAAACCGCCTTCCTGCCGATCTTCTCGTCACTGCCAAAACCGAGCCCAGAACAATCGATGGCCGCGCTGAAGCAGGGTCAATTGATCTACGCGGCCGCTGGCATTACGACCGCTCACGAAGGTGCGACGCATATGGCCGATCTGGCCATTCTTCAGCGCGGAGCTGCAGAAGGGAAGCTCTTCATTGATGTCGTCGCCTACCCGTTCATCACCGAATTTGAAGAGGTCTTAAAAGACAATCCACCATCGACGTTCGGCAAATACAATCATCGCTTGAAGCTTGGCGGAATCAAAGTCACAACGGACGGTTCTCCTCAGGGCAAGACGGCGTATTTTACGACGCCCTATCTGACCGGCGGTCCCGGCGGTGAGCAGGATTGGAGCGGGGAACCCACATTCCCCGAGACGACGATTCTTTCCATGGTGAAGCAGGTCTACGATGCCAATCTTCCATTGATCGTTCATTGCAACGGTGATGCAGCGATCGACAACTTCCTGCTTGCGCATCGACTAGCAGCGTGTCCGGGAAGCCATTCTTTGTTGTTGCCAATGGCGTCTGAAATT
>CALFSX010000304.1 GCA_937916515.1 uncultured Planctomycetaceae bacterium
GATACCGCCAGTCCGGCAGCCGCACAATCAGGCCCGTGGCTTCACTGCTGAACAGTTTCGCGGTGCCATGCACAGCCGGTTCTAATTGAAGTCGCTGACAGGCCGCTTGCACAGCCGACGCATCACGGACTTCCGTTTTGATTTCCACGATGTGACTCATACGAATCTCCTCCTTATCAGCTAACGTTAAGACTTACAGGTAACGTCAAGAAATAGTGGCCCACTAAAACGGGGGTTCGCCTCTGTCGCTCGCGGCTTCACCCTCATCGATCTCATCTTCAAAGTCCGCGTCAAACATCCGCGGGTCGTGGTGCTGCTCTGCAGTTTCAGACTGCCAGGCCAGCGCCTGCAAAAATCGCGGCTGCTGGCTCGTCAGTTCCAGCACCAGCATTTCCGCCACGGCCGCATGATCGGGTTCCTGAACCTGCATCTGCCGAATTACGTACAGGCTGACGAGCAACGGCAGCACGCTCACCAGCACCAGCCCCACGTCGTAAATCGCGGCCGCCAGCAGCGGATCACGAGTGCGTTGGGTGGCGATTTGCCGCCGCTCCTGCTCCAGTTGATCACGCCCGGCATCCACACGGGAACGCTGATCGTGCAGCTGCGACGTCAGCTCCGTTTGTGCGGCCAGCAGTTCCCGACGCGCGGTGGCATCCTGCAGCACCAGTTCCTGCGCGGCCTCAGCCAGTTGCCGGCTGCCCGCCACCACCGCGACCGATTGTTCGGCCATACGATCATTCTGCTGCCGCTGCTCGGTCATGGATTCACGAGCAAACTCCGCCAGTCGCTGGTCCCGCAGATCCGGCGGTTTACCGCACCCGATGATCACCAGCGCGAACATCAGCAGCACATACATCGCGACGGGACGCAGCAGAGTTCGCACTTCCAGCATCAGTATTTCTCCACAGGTGAAACAGTCGGGACAGCAAAGACTGCAACGCCCGTCGCAGCCGAATTTCACGCGCCCAGCCCAGTGTTAACAACACGGCCAGCACGCTGCCGGCCGCCACCATCACCACAATCATCCGCATCTCCTTCTGAAAGAGGGGAAAAACACACACACGAAAAAAACCCGCGACTCCAGACAGAATCGCGGGGCAGGGAAATTTGGGGGTTGAAGAAACAGCGAAGTCTGGCACGGTCCACACGGCAGCCAGAAACGCTAAGTCTTTCCATCACTGAATAATGACACCGATCACGACATAATTTAGCGGCACGGCCGGCGTGCCGACGGATCATTGCCCCGACCGCCACACGTACCACGTCCGGCGGCCGACACCACCTGAAACAGCACCGAACGGAGATCGCCGGGAAGGGCCTGCGAACGCCTGCGCCGACACGGAACGGCACCTCATTAGATAAAGGTATGGATGTTGCCACAGGCATGGCCGTCTGGGCGCCCGTTGGATTTCAGTCTTATACATCGCTGTAAATTGTTTCATGGAGGTGTGTTTTGAAAACTTTGCCCGCCGGGCTGTTGCAATATTTGCAACGAGTTCCCGATCCTCGCGGGCGCAAGGGACGGTGTCATCCACTGACGGCCATGCTGGCCATCGTTGTTGCAGAGATGCTGTGTAAGCTTGAAGGTTATGAATCTGTCGCTCACTGGATTCGACTTTGGCCGATTGAATTCTGGCATGCGTTGGGAGGGACTCGAAAACCACCGTGTGACAACTGCTACCGAGAGCTGATGAACGAGGTCTGCCCGCTTGAACTTGAGCGGGCTCTCAATGCCTGGATTACGGAAGGACTGGGACTGAATCCTGAAGACGAAGCTGCGGGAATCATCATTGATGGCAAGGTCCTGCGAGGAACACGCAGCGATCACGCTCGCACGATGCAGATTCTTACGGCCCTTGATCACCACACTGGCTGCGTGCTATCTGAAACTGTGATCGCGTCCGACACCAACGAAGCGAAGGCGGCCGTTGAGTTCCTCAAAACTCTTGTTTTAGAGGGAAAAACGGTGGTCGGCGATACGGGGTTCTGCCTTCGCGACATCTGCGAAACGATTCTCAGCAAACACGGTGAGTATCTTATTCTCGTGAAAGACAACCAGCCAACGCTTCACAAAGAAGCCATTCCAGCCTTCGTGATTCCCGAAGGCCCAGTGCTTGAGCTCAACAGGGGCCCCCTATGCCAAGCGCAAAGCGTGTGAAGCAAGCTGCACGGCAAGCACAATCGAGAAAAGTCGTGGGCGCGTTGAGCGGCGTACTTTGACGGCCACCAGCATGGGACCGACACCTGTGACTGGCCGGGTCTGCGTCAGTTCTTGAAACTTGAACGGACCATCACGAACAAGGGCAAAACCCAAACCACGGTCGCCTACGCGATTACGAGTCGCTCAGTGGAATCCTCTACGGCAGACCAGCTTCTGGGGCTGCGGCGCGACCGCTGGGGAATCCAAAACCGTTTATTCTGGATCCAGGACGTCACCTTCCGAGAAAATCACAGCCGCATCCGAACAGGCCAGGCGGCTTTCGCCATGGGCCTCATTCGCAACGCAAGTCTCAACGACATCAGATCTTCCGGACATTCCTCCATCACGGCGGCGCTCCGATCAAATGTCCTGCCAATCACTTCTCCCTTAGCCAGACTCGGCGTGATCATTTCATGAGTCGCCGTGCAAATCTGGCGGAAACTTTCCCAAAGCTGCGGTGCGATCGCAACAGAGTCTCGCAACAAAACTACTTCTGGGACGGCTTGCGTTTTTGAGCCAGCAGCCATTCATAGAATTCTGGATTGTTGTAGGTGTCGGTCCACGAATCATGTTCCGCATCCGGATAGATGGTCAGCTTAGGCTCACCGCCTTTCGCTTTCATAGCGTCAACCATTTCCTGCGATAATTCGACCGGCACAGCTTTGTCTTTTGCTCCGTGAAACACCCACGTTGGCAGATGGGCGATACGGCGAGCCCACCGAGTTTCACCGCCGCCGCAAATCGGAGCAATCGCGGCAAACCGGTCGGGACTTGCAGCAGCCAGAGCCCACGTTCCGAAGCCGCCCATGCTTAGGCCGGTTACATAGATTCGATCCTTATCGATTTTATGCTTGCTGATCACGTCATCCAGCAGTGCATTAAGAAAAATCGGCTCCCACGAAACTCCGCCTGGGCACTGCGGCGAAACGACCATAAACGGAAAGTGCTTCCCGTCCTGGATCAACCTGGGTGGACCGTGCTTCTTCACAAGTTCCAGATCATCTCCGCGTTCTCCTGACCCGTGCAGAAACAACACCAACGGCCACGACTCCTGATTCGCATAGTCGTCGGGCAGATACAACTGGTAGCCCATTTCAACTGGAATTGTTGTTTTGAGATGCTGAGCACTCTGACCGATTTCGTCAGCCTCAACGGATGACCAGGTGCATACAATGGCGGCAACAGCCAGAATCGAAATTCGCATTTGCTAAGGCAATTCAAACGAAGTAAAAAATCGTGATCGGTCAGGAAGTAGCATACCGGTTGAACAAATCGCAATTCACACTGCAGCTTCGACAGACTTCAATCTGCTCTGAAAAGTTCCTGTGAGGTCGAAATCGTTAAGTCTTCGCCGAGGAACGACATCAGCCCATCAATTCAGGAATTGGGCTTCCATGATCGACGATAGCTGTTGGACGTCCATTAAAATCCTTAATGAACACGTTCTTCGAATCGATACCAAGGTGGTGGTAAATTGTCGCCAGAAAGTCGCCGGGGCCGCAGATGCGTTCGATGGAATCTTCGCCGCGTTTGTCGGTCGCTCCAATAAAGCGACCGGTTTCGATGCCACCGCCGGCCCAGATGTTTGAGAACGCTCGTGGCCAGTGATCGCGACCTGGCTGACGCGTTCCTGCAGCAGCACTGGCATTCCCCGCACCTGTACTTGGCTGATAACTAATCTTCGGCGTCCGACCGAATTCACCGGTCACCACAACCAGGACTCGCTTATCCAAACCTCGATCGTAAATATCTTCGATCAAGGCCGACACCGCCTGATCGTAGGCTTTCGCCCGAAACCTTAACGCATCAAACACATGATGATTCACCGCGTGGTCGTCCCAATTACTCACTCGCCCGCACAAGGGTCCATGCAGGCTGCTGGTTAATACTTCAACTCCCGCTTCCACCAGCCGTCTGGCCAACAGCAATTGCTGCCCCCAGGTATTTCGCCCGTAACGATCTCGCGTGGCGTCGCTTTCCTGGCTCAGGTCGAAGGCATCCTTTGTGGCGGGATTCGTCAGCAGCGTCATTGCCTGCGTTTCGAATTCGTCAAGTGCCTGCAGTTCGTTCGCATGATCGAACGCGCGTTCCAGTGTGTCGAGATTCTTACGCAAAGAAACTCGACGCCCCAGATTGTGAATTTCGGTCGCATCAGAAAGTCCGATATTCGGTACCGAAAAATTAGCGGCGCTCGGATCACCTTTGACTTCAAACGGAGAATAGGCGTCTCCCAGATACGCAGACCCCGTATAGTTTGTCGGCGGGTTTACTCCAACATAAACCGGCAGTGGGTTGCTGCGTTGCTTGTTTTGCGACAGCAAATAGTTGGCAACTGACATCCAGTCGGGCAGTCGGGGCTTCGGCTTATCGCGTGTGTCGGAATCACCCGACAGCAATTGCATCGATCCGGCCGGATGCCCGCCAGCGGTTTGACGCATGGATCGCAGCACCGTGAACTTATCAGCAATCGCCGCCTGCATCGGCAATAGCTCAGTAAAATCCAGCCCGGGAACCTTTGTCTGAATTGTGGAAAACGGACCTCGATACTCGCTGCCCGCGTTGGGTTTCGGGTCGTACGTATCAATGTGAGAACATCCACCAGGTTTCCACACCATGATAACGGCTTTTGAGTCACGCTTCGAATCCGGCGTCTCAGCGCGTAGACGCAACAGGCCGGGCAGGCTTAGTGAAGCAAAGCCCGCCAGCCCCATTCTCATGAAACTTCGTCGAGAACCTGGCCCCTGACAGAAGCCTGTCGATGCATTAAAGGGATGAGTCATGGCTTAGAGCCTTATTCAAAATGACGCGAACACGGAACTCGATTTTTTTTGTTGCGACAACAGAGCAACTCGACGATTGGAACGAACCACGTTCCTTTGCACGCCACGCCACTGGGTCAAGGGCGGAGCTCTTATCAGGACCTGTTCCTACGGATTCACGCGGATGGAAATGGGAGTTGACACAACAATATCAACGATGTCTTTCGGGCGAGCGGCGGCTGCGGCTTTTTTAAGAAGTGTATCCGCTGCCTTTACTTCAGCATCCGCCGCCTTTTGTCTGGCTGCTGCCGCCTGAGCTTCTGCCATCACTGCGGCTTTCTGTTCCGCTGGAGCCGACGCCGCGGCGGCGGCAAGATTCTTTGCTTCAAGGGCGAACGCTGCGGCTTGCTCCTTCGCCGTTGTCAGCACCGCTTCAGCGGCTGGCACTGCTTCAGGAAGATAGCCATACTTCGCGACCGCGCTGCCGTAGAAAGCGATTGTGTATTCGCCCGGTGGCGTTTTAAGTTTGGCAAGATCAAGCACGGCTTCCGACGTATCAGCATCCAAAGCGATATCAAACGCAGCGTTGTTATCGAAGCCTGTTCCAAACGTCTTTAAGCTAAGCTTCGAACCGGAAAACTCGTAGCGCCGCACGTGAGCCAGCGGAATTGTCAGCTTTTCGCCCGCAGTCACTTCCCAGACTTTGTCTTCCGCGACGGCCACCGTTATGGGAGCAAACTCAGAACCTCCCACAGAAACTGGCAGATCTGCTAACAGCCGCGGAGCCGGGATTTCCTGCTTTGCATCGGGAACGGGCCACTTCATGGAAGCCATTTGCCCATTCCGAATCACGACTTCGCCATTGATGGTTGCTCGCCCCAAAAACGTGGCAATAGTCAGGCCGCGTGGTGCATTTTGATCGGCAGTCAGCAGGACGATGCCGCGTTGCTGGCCCTTGGGTATTTTCAAACCAGTCGCCGAAACTCCTTCCGGAAGGTTGTCCATCACCAGTTCAATCTCGCCATCGAATCCGTCACGGCGTACGGCTACAACTTCAATCGGCATCGTTGAACCGCCTCGCAAAGCGATCGGTTTCGATAAAGCATTCCGGTCTCCATTGCGAATGCCCATATGCAGGGCCCAGCCAACAATCGCAAAGTCGGGTGCCGCCTTGCGAATGATCATTCGGTAGATGTTGCGAGGATCTTTACGAGTGCCACCGAACAGGTCCGACAACTGCAGACGATGAATACCGTCTTCTTTGATTTCAATCTTACCGATGATATCCGACGAGCCCGCGTTATACGGAGGACCATCGTACGAGTATCCGTTGCTGGAAATCTTTACAGGGCTGAGAATGTCGTTCAGTTCTGCCACGTCAACAACGGTCTCATCGGCTCCGGTGCCGTTAACTTTCTGAACAACGATCGACGGATCAGTTGGCAATCCCAAACGTGCCGACGCGACTTCAACCCACCACACGTCACCTTTGCTGGCGGTGAACTCAAACGTATCAACGTCAGCCGCCGGATAGAAGCTGCCAGAAATATCACAGGGCAGGGTGATCTGCTGAGCAACAGCCTTATCGTTATTCGGCTCAACTTCGCTGGAAGCAGCTTGTAACGCGAGTCCAACTGGCGGCCATGAAAACGAACTGACGGCTCGAGTTGCAGGCAGGCGCGCCACATTTTCGTCTGTGGAAGCCGCCTGAATCGCCAGTCGATAGAAATAATTCGGGCCGCCATTAAACGTGAGGTCGTGAACTTTCACGACGTAGCTTCCATCCGCTGGTGCGACAAAATCGATCGCTCCGCCACGGCGTTCCACCACCAGATCATTGCCTGATGCATCCGCAACGATTAACACAGGATTCAGTTTGGAATCGACCCCCTGTGCTGCACAGTCGACGACGACACGTTGTCCTTTCGTTGCCGCAAACAAAAAGTGATCGACGCTCTGTTTCGTCATCGCTGCGTTACAGATGGAATTCAGATCCAGCGGCATCGCGGTTGCAACCGTTGTGTTCTTCCCCAAGCACTGAACTTCCGGCTGATCGCCAACGCAGAACACGCGCGAACTGGAAATGCCCAGACGGGTCATCACGCGCGCTTCGTGAATTCCGACAGGGCAGTCTTCTGCAATCGTAACCAGATATTTGTTCGCGATCGGAAGACCGTTGTCGTCAAGCACAGGAGCAGAAGTAAGTCCTGGGTGCGAAAAACTCAGTTCCTCAAGGTTCTCGGCATTGTCGGCAGTTATGGAAACTTCAACGGTCGTCCCGACCTGGCCACCCATTGGAAAGGTTGTCAGCAATCGCGGAGCTGGCAGGCACACAGACTGCGCAAACACATGGGGCACGCAGCAGCAAGCAACCATCAACGCAAGGTACAACGCCCCCAATCGACGAGAGGCCAAACAAAGTGCCAGCCGCTTCACCGAACGTCCAGACTGATGAATATCCGTGCACAAGTCAAAGATCATTTCACATTCCTGTTCATCACTGACTACCAAACTCGAAGTTGCTCATCACACACAGGCCATCGCAGAGAACATCAATGGTTGAATAGAAACTCTTTCGTATTCATCAACGCCCAGATCAGATCGCGAAAGTCCTGAGGCGTTGGCGTGCGATTTTCGACAGTCTCGTTGCGATCACCGGACTCCGGTTCCGTTAAATACGAGACAGCGGTCTCCAATTCTTCAGGACGCGGTTCGCGTGAGAAGGCGATGGCGTATAACTCGCGTACTCGATCTCCAATCGCCGCCTTGCTCTTTGCCAATTCTGCGGCGCGACCATTGCCAACGCTGAGCTTGTTTCGAATTTCAGATGAATTCAGCAGGTGCAGACTTTGAGCCAGGTTGGACGATTGGCTACGTTCGCATTCACAAACACTGGCATTGTCAGGCCGTCCAAACACACGAAGAAACGCGGAAGCGTTGTTATAGCTATTGTCCGGCAATGCGATCGCTCGTGTTCCGGGCGGCAGATTGGCAAACACTGTTTTCGATCCCGCCAGATCATCGATCGCGTCCAGCATCACTTCTGCCTGCAGTCGACGCGGGTAGTAACGAGAATAATTCTGGCGATCTACCAGGTTGTGTTCGTTCGGCAGGGAACTTAACTGATAGGCCCGCGACTGAGTAATCACGCGAACCAGATCTTTCAGATCGTAGTGACTGCTGACGAAGTGCTTTTCCAATGCTGACAACAGTTCCGGGTTTGTGGGAGGATTGGTGTCGCGAATATCGTCTTCGGGTTCAATTAAGCCGCGATTGAAGAAGTGTTTCCAATAACGGTTGACGAGAGCCCTGGCAAAGAACGGGTTTGTGGGAGACGCCATCCAATCGGCCAGATCCAGTCGAGGATCGCGGTCAGCGGGAATCTCGCCCATGCTGTCGCCGAACGCAGCGGGCGTCAGTTCAATGCCCGTCTTTACGTTCTTCGCCATCGCGATGCCACGTTTGTGAAAGATCAGATCTTCGCCAGCGGTAGCCGTGGGTTTGCGACCTACCTGAGTAAAGAATGCTGACAAACTGTAGTAATCATCCTGGCTCCAGCGTTCAAATGGATGATGGTGGCATTGAGCACACTGCAGGCGAACTCCCAGAAACAGCTGAGCAACGTCTTCCAGTTGTTCCTTGGGTTCCTTAACGCGTTTGTACCACGCGACCGGTGGATTTCCGATCACAGTGCCGGTAGCGGCCAGAAGTTCTCGCACCAATTGGTCGTACGGAACATTCGCCAGCAGGCTATCACGAATCCATGCATGAAAGGCAAAGTTGGAAGTGATGTCGCTGGCATCATCGCGGCGATTCTTCAGCAACGTTGTCCACTTGTTTGCGAAGTAGTCCGCATATCCAGGACTTTTCAACAAACGCTCAATGACCTGATCGCGTTTTTGATTTTCAGAGTCGGCCAGAAATTCTGCAGTCTCGGTTTCGGTTGGCAAGCGGCCCGCAATGTCCAAAGAAACTCGACGCAGGAACGTGGCGTCGTCGCAAATCGGGGATGGTGGAATTCCGATTTCTTTCAGGTTCGCGAAAACGTAATCATCGATAAAGTTCCGAGGTTCGGGCAAATTTTCAACGGCGGCTCCCAGCGGCACGGCCGCGCTAAAGACAGCAGCCTGTCCCTGATAACGCAACATCACAGATACTCTGCCAGGAATATCGTGAACCTGAACGAGACCTTCTTTGGTAACATCAGCCATCGCAACATCGTTGGATTCGAACAAAGCCAACTCTGTAACGTCTCGAGTACTTCCGTCAGAATAAGTGGCAATCGCCTTCAACTGTTGCTGCCCCTGCATCGCAACAATTCCACGCTGCGGTTGTACTTCAACCGACTTTAATTGTGGTTCATTGCCGCTTTGATAGGGCGAGCCTTGCTCAATCCATTTCAGAATCTGCAAGTAGCCCGGCGAACCCTGTGACAAACGCATTCCGCCGCCATGAGGTGTTTGGTTCGACGCTTTCATTAACACCAGGCTTCGTTCCGGTACTGCCGGAAACAGGCGTCGCCCACGAGCTTCCTTTGTAAGGCTTTCAAAATCTTCTGCCGGCTCGAAGCCCAACAGTGAAAGCTGAAAACCGTTTTGCCCGCCTCCTGCCTTCGCATGACAGGCTCCCGTGTTACACCCGGCCTTCGTAAACACGGGCATTACGTCGTTAACAAAACTGACCGTGGGATCGGAGTCTTGTGCAAAGGCATTCACAGAAATGCAGCCAACCAACGCTGCCAACAGACCGCGCAGTACACAAGTTGACATAGAAGTCTTTGAAAAGAGGGCCATCAAATCGTTTCCGAAGGAGGCCAACAAAAACCGAGACGACAGATTGCCGACGCAGTTTGAGGAGGGAAGTGGGGAGGGTACGTTTCTAAATACTTATCGAAGCTATTGAAAATGCTACCTCAGTTAAAGCCTCGGGTCCACCGTTATTCGCAATACGACGTCGGTAAACGGACCGCCTGTAACGAATAACGGCGGATATTCCAGAAACAGGTGGGGTCAGAAAAACAGTGTCAGCAGAAAAGAAGCCACGATTGCCAGAATCACAGCCTTCACGAAAGCCTGCTTTCTGGAGGCCGATGACTGAGGATCAGCATGCTCCGGAAACTCGCG
The DNA here is from genome assembly GCA_937916515.1 of uncultured Planctomycetaceae bacterium. Lineage (GTDB taxonomy): Bacteria > Planctomycetota > Planctomycetia > Planctomycetales > Planctomycetaceae > Fuerstiella. Next base: position 10,086 of record CALFSX010000304.1, read on the forward strand.
AGTCACGAAGTCGTCGTAATCAAATGCATCATCGCCGTCAGTGTCGTAATCGCCATAGCTCTCATCATATTCATCACTGAAGCCGCAACTGCGACAGACACGAGCCGTCGTAAGCACACGTTCGCCACAATGCGGGCAAGGGTAAGTGACTGGAGGTGATTTGGCCATAAGAACGAACTACTGAAAGGGAAGGCAAACACTCGGCATAGAATCCGAGACTGACTCGTCGGGATAACATAGACTGGCTTCGCCCGTTTGCCAACGTAGATCGACTTTTGAAAGCTGAAGCACCGATTTTCGACCTTCACAGTACGTACAGAACCGAACGAATCTGCAGCCACACTGATTACAGAAATGGTCAGACATCAACAATCACCTTGCAGTCGCGGCATTGATGCATGCGACGCTGAGATCCAGTTTCGGCATTCAGTGAACCATACGTCACGCTTACGTGTCTGGTTCAGCGGCGACAGTGTTGCGCCGTTAGAACTATCGAAGCCCAAACCAAGGAGAAAACCTGATGCGTGCCTTAACGAAATTCCGTTTGTCACCTTTTTCCCTGCGAACCAGTCTGCCTGAATTCATTGTGTGAAACAGGCATTCTGAATCGATGCGGGATTAAGGCGAAGCAATGACTTCTCTCACCTATCCCATTTGGATTCGATCATGCCAATCAATAAAAAGAAGCGTGAGCAACTGCTGACGCTGTGCGGTCAACTGAACGAAGATGATGCCGTTGACCCGCGTGAATTTTTCCGTAAAAAATATCGCAGCAATAATTCCAAAGCGCTGCGACTGTGCAAGCAGGTGGCCGATACGCTGTCGCTTGTCCTGTCTGGACAATTTGGCGACGAGATCCTGCAAGGGCTGGATGTGTTCTCTGTACAACCCGGACCGGGCACCCGACGCTTGCTGGTTGTCATTCAACCATCTGAGGACCTTCGCGGCCACACGACTCCCGCACAGATTCTTGAAAAGCTCAATTCGGTCAGTGGAATTCTGCGCACCGAAACGGCAAATGCGATTTCACGCCGTAAAGCACCTTCGTTGATGTTCGAGATCACCTGGCCGAACGACACGCCTGTCCAGAATTCTGACGCGTAAGCCGGACAGAACATCTGGCGACAGGGCAGGGTGGAGTTACTGTTTTTGTAATCCCACCCGTTCTTTTCACTTCGCGCCAGTGCTTTTCCCCGCAAAAACACGGCAATTTCGCGTGATACTCAGTTGCGGAGCAGATTTAGTAGAAATCAGATGTAACAAATTCCGGCGAAGTCCGCTGAGGTGAATGTACTGAAAACAATCACCCAAACCTGAAAAACCGGAAAGCCAAACATCATGTATTTTTCACGAAACACTCTTCTGGCAGCGATCTTCTCAATTGGCACTCTGGTCGCAACTTCCAGCTTTACTGTTGCGGGCGGGGGATGCAGCTCACGAGGCTACTCTCGAAGCTATTCACATTCCTATTCAGCTCCATCTTATGGTCACAGCTACCCGTCACACTCACACGGCTATTCCCTGCCAAGTCAAAGTTACGCGCAACCAACCTACAACTATCAGCCTCAAGTTCAGGTGCATTCTGTAGCGCAGGCCGAGCCAGTGCAGATCCAGCAGGCTCCGGTGCCCGGCATTCAACAGCCAGTCCAGCAAACTCCTGTCCGCGTGGTGTCTCAACAACAGCAGTTCGCCCAGCTGCAGCCACAACAGCAGGTGCAGCCGCAAACAACACTGCCCGTTCAGCAACAACAACTGCAGCCACAAACCGTTCAGCCTGTTCAGCAGCCAGCCGTAACAGCTCAGATGTCAGCGTTGCAGGCCCTGGGAGGTTTCGCTCCGCAACAGGAAATTCAGCAACAGCCGATTGCTCCGCAAACCGCCGCTCAGCCCATTCAACATCAGGCACCAGTGCACGTTGGCAACTGGACGGCGAAACTTGACAACGGAGCTCAAATCCAGCTTGCCCTGCAAACGGATGGCACCTTCAGCTGGACGGCAACGAACCCAAACGGCAACTCAAGCAGCTTCTCAGGAAACTATTCCGTCGATAATGGACAGCTAAAACTGAATCGAAGCAACGACGACCAGCAACTTGGCGGCACTCTGAAAATCGCCGGAACGAACGCCTTCAGCTTCCAGGTCGCTGGAAACAACGCCCCGGCCATCAGCTTCAGCCGCAGCTAGTCAATCGAACACACGGTCGATTGAACCTACATGACAAAACAGAAGTCCTTCGCAACGAAAGCTGCGAAGGACTTTTTCGTTGCCGAAAAAGAAGACTCCAGTTCCTTCAGCAAGCTCAGCTGTTTAATCGTGTCAGCCATTCTTCGGTGGCAATGACTTCGCTGATAAACATCTGCTGAGCAACAAGAATGGATGTATGAAGTTGTTCGGCAGACACCGCCCCGGCCTGATTTTCCACCGCCAGAGTGCCCGTGGCATCTCGCAGAAACTCAACTTTATAGCCTTTGTGAAATGCCTGCCGAGCCGTCGTGTCGCAACACATGTGCGTCATATAGCCAGCGATGCAGACGGTGTCTGCGTGTACTTTCTGCAACCATTCCTGCAAAGACGTATTCGTGAATGAACCCGGTAACTGCTTGTCAATAAGCACATCATGCGGTCGCCCAGCAACTTCAGGATGTAACTGCCACATGTCAGAATTCAGCCGAAAGATGGGCGATTCCGGATCTGCCTGATGATGTCGAATTACGGCCGTCGGAATCTTTGCCGCGTTCGCTGAATCCATCACACGCAAAATCTGATTAAGGTGCCCCACCGGATGAGTGATCGGCAACGCACCTTCGAAATATTCCTGTTGAACGTCAATTACTAACAGTGCTCGTGTCATGCTGGTCCATTATCCTTTCTGGTAAAACCTGCGAACCGCAAAGGTGCGGCGAGATTGTTTTGGGCGCTCTGCACAAAGCCCCGTTCAAATCCTGAAGCCACCCGAATCGCAGAAGTTCTGACTGGCCGCTTCAGATTGCAACTCCATCGATTAACGCCAATCAGAAACTCGACCAGCAACAACGGGGGGCTTGATCAATCCGTGCAGTTGAGTCAGCACTTTCGCGTGACTACCGTAGTACGAATGTCCAAGCGGATCCAGTGAATCAACGCCTGACACACGCACAACCTGCAATCCTTCGATGTCTATTCCAGCTCGCGAGTCTCCTGCCCGATAACGACCACCGTGCAGTTTGCGGGAGCCTTCCAACGCGAAGTCACTGTCAGACGCGTACAACACCATTGTGCCACAAACGTGACGAATGCCGTCCGTAAAACGAGCAAACTCAACGGCGTCAACATCAGGAGCCGCCATCACAAGGTTCGCTAACGGCGGCGACTCAACGTTCGCTTTTCGCCAGACCGCCCAGTCAGGAAATCTCTGAGGCAGTTCAGCAGTTACGTCCACCACTCCGTTGCGAAATTCCTGCCCTACTATTGACTCGCCTCGAAAATTCCCGCCTTCTGCATTCATTTGCTGTGCAGTACGCGACATTCGAGCCAACAGAAATGGATCAACCTCAGCCCCTGTTGGCCCAATTGTACCAGCCAACGCATTCAACGCACGAAGTGCCACCCGATTACCCATGCTATGTGCTAACACGTGTAACCGCGAATCGTTGCCGCAGTTCCGTTTTAGGTTGATGAGCAATTCTGCGAGTGCCCAGAAGTGCCGTTCCGCCTGTTTTTCATCACTTAGATACGCGTCAGCAGAAGCTTCAGACGGCCAGCTAAACACCACCATCACACCATTAAAGGGCATGTCTTCTGCCAGCTGAGCAGCTCGAGCAACAGCGGCATTGAGAGAAACGTTGAACCCGTGAACAAAGACAAAAACATCTTTGGAACGCGTCTGATCAATAGACTGTTGCAACTGATCATAGAAATCATCATTGGTGACATACGACACGGGGCCTACGGCAACCTGAGCCGCCGGGTCGCCAGTGGTGCGACATTCACCACGACGACGATCATGAGGCACTCGCACATCTGCAAAGCCCATCGTTGAATTCGCAGTACGGTAAACAGCGTCGGCAAGCTGCTGAGACAGCGTTCGACGAACCACCGAGCTACTTAAGCGACTTTCTGCCAACTGTGCTGCTGCGGCCTCATCCGACAGTTGCCGATTTGTCACCACAGCGATTTTCCACGCTGCCGCTTCTGCATCATTCGCTGTTCGCATCGGTGATTCGGCGCGGCCTCCAAGAGAAAGATCGTCAAGACCAACATACGAAGACGAACTTGCTGCTGGAAGATCTTCCACGTCACGAAACACCCAACTCTGACCATACTTAGCCCCAGCCGCGACCGCCATCAGCGCTAACGAGCCTGCTATACTTTTGGCGTACCGAAACATGCCGTTCACTGGGTTGCTCCTTCTAACAAGGGCTTCGCCCTTGACCCGGTGGCGTGGTTGGCTGGAAGACGCAGGACGTTCCAATCGCCGAGCCGCTCCGTTGTCGCTACGACCAACATGCACGCACGGTGCGCGCATCATTTCAGGTAAGACTCCAATTCCAGATTTCCCAAAGCCCAGTATATATTCCTCCGGCACTCAGCCACTGGGGTTTCGCTCAGCGTTTGACCATGATTCAATTGCACAAGGCAAACCACCGCGGAGAACCGGCAGAATCTGCCAGCACGCCCGTTTTGACGTCCATTCACCCCCCGTCGCCGTAGCTCAACACTGCTGCCATTCGGAGTGCAACGAGGCAAAAGCCGGCTTGCAAATAATCGCTGCAAATGTCGCGTCGATTGCGAAGGACAGAACCACTTACTACGCTGGAAGACAGCCAACCCCGCCTTTCGCCTTCCACAGAATTCAGCGAGCCCCCACCAATGAGCAACTCGTCTCTCCCAAGCTGCAACGCGACACAATCACAGCGGACGCCGACAACACAGATTTCACGACGCGCTATGTTGTCCACGTCAGCCGCTGGTTTGCTGGCGGCAACTTCCGCGACCAGCTTTGCTGCTGCACGTGTGTCCAATTCATCCGATTTTGTGATCGACGAAATTAAGACAATAAGCCTGCAACACGATCGCTACATTGGATGGCCCACGCTGATTCGCCGCTCCAATGGAGAACTGCTGGTCGCATTCTCCGGCGGTCGTGAAACTCACGTTTGCCCTTTCGGTCGAGTGGACGTGATTAGCTCATTCGATGCAGGCGAGACGTGGACCTACCCGCGGACGATTCTGGATGGCCCCATCGACGACCGTGACGCAGGGCTGCTGGAAACGCCTCAAGGAACACTTCTGGCAACAACGTTTACGTCACTCGCCTACGAACCCAATCTGCAAAAAGCGATTGCCGCAGCACAGCAGGGCAAACCAACCATGGCGGCGGACCGACTGGAACGCTGGCAGGCCGTGCATCGACGAGTGCCGTCCGGCAGGCACAAAGAACTACTGGGCTGCTGGATGCTTCGCTCAGAAGATGGCGGTTTGAACTGGTCTTCTGCCTATAGAGTTCCGCTTAACAGCCCTCACGGACCAATCAGCCTAAGCGATGGCAGATTGTTTTACGCTGGAGTTGCCTTGTGGGAGACCGAACGAAAAGTCGGTTTCAGCACTTCAAATGACGACGGAAAAACATGGACGAACCTGGTCTCACTGCCGACCAGAACCGGCGACGACTTCAATAACTATCACGAGCTTCATGCCGTTGAAGCGGCTGATGGTCGAATTGTCGTTCAAATACGTAACCACAATGCGGCCAACAAAGGCGAAACACTACAAACTCATTCAACGGACGGCGGCCGCACGTGGGCTGAACCATATGCCATCGGAGTCTGGGGATTGCCGTCACACTTACTGCGACTTGCTGACGATCGCCTGTTGATGACGTACGGCCACCGCCGTGCTCCTCTGGGAAACCAGGCGAGAATCAGCGACGACAACGGACAGTCATGGTCTGAACCGATGATCATCTCCAACGACGCAACGTCAGGGGACCTCGGTTATCCGTCAACAGTGGAAATCTCACCCGGGCAACTTGTTACAGTTTGGTACGAAAAGCTGCCTGGAAGCCCGTTTGCTCAACTTCGAATGGCAAAATGGCGACTAACGTAGGCCACGACTTCTGAAATACAAAGCGCTACACCAATTCCGGCATTGGAGTTGTGTTGCCCAGCAGATACTGAGGTCGGCCCGTTAAATCGCTTAAACTGGCGACTTCCGGATTGATACCCAGATGCCGGTACAACATCGCAATCACCTCACTGAAATGGACAGGACGATCGGCGATCTCAGCGCCTAAGCGATCGGTTGCGCCAATCACCTGTCCGGATCGGAATCCTCCACCAGCCAGCAGGCCACCACCAACCTGCGGCCAGTGGTCTCGACCAGCATCTTTGTTAATTCGCGGAGTACGACCAAATTCTCCCCAGGCAACAACGGCGACATCATCCGCCATTCCTTTGTTGTGCAGATCTTCAATCAGCGCTGAGAGACCCTGATCAAACTGAGGCAGGTGAGTGTCTTTCATACCGCTGAAATTATTGCTATGAAAATCCCAACGACCAAAATTCAACGTCACCACACGACAACCAGCCTCGACTAAACGTCGAGCCATCAGAAAGTGTTCGAGGTTTCGAGGTGCACCATCGCCGAAGTTTTTCGGATCACCTTTACCGTAGCGTTCGATAACAGAAGCGGGCTCCTTCGAAATATCAAGCGCATCGGCCAGCGATGTGGATGTAAGAATATCAAAGGCCTGCTGAGTTAAAGTGTCCATACCCTGCAGCGTGCCACTGGCATCAATATCGCGTCGGATACCGTCAATACTGGTCAGCAGGGCCTTGCGATTATCAAGTCGTGATGTATCAATCCCCTGCAACTTCATGTCGTCTTTAGCAGGTCCGGAAGGGCGAAATGCTGAATTGGCAACGCCCAGAAAACCCGGATGACCAGGCGACCCATAAGGCGGATGGCCCGCATTTGGTGACAGGCCGACAAACGGAGGAACAGCATCATTGCGTGGCCCCAACATCTTCGATGCAACACTGCCTACAGACGGCCATCCTCCCGCTGGCTGATTTCGAACCGTGCGTCCCGTATAGCAGATAAACGAATCGTGAGCTCCGTCTGGCGAACCATGCATACTTCTTAGTGGAATACACTTATCCATAATGCCAGCCAGGCGTGGCATGTGTTCGCAGATTTCGATGCCGGGCACATTGGTGGGAATCGGCTTGAAGGATCCTCGAATTTCTGACGGGGCATCCATCTTCAGGTCGTACATATCCTGATGCCCGGGAGCACCACACATGTAGATCATGATGACGGCCTTCTTCGAATTACGAATTCCGGCAGCCTGTTCGGCGTGCAGCAACTGAGGAAGAGTCAAGCCTCCTACCGTTAACGCACCCGCTCTTAGAAAGTCTCGGCGAGAACGACCATCACAAAGCTTGCTTGTATCACCCGAAAGTGGGCGTCCAAAAATCGAAAGCATGGCAGGATCTCCGTTTCGCTTGCTGAAAGCGGCAGGAAAATTTGGGCGAGATATGAGGCAGGGCAGAGGAAAGTCTACCACAGTCATCGACCGATCGAAACGAGGCATTCAAAAAACCTCGCATATCGGCCAGCATCGGCCCAAACCGACAGACAACTCCCCTACAGCAGGCACAGCGGAAAATGCCTTGTATTACCGTCTTTTATGAACTCTGGTTAACCCGCATTGCCGCCACTTCCAGCCGTTCTTGTCAATTGAATTGCGCTGTCCTTAATCTTTTACCCTCGCCGTTTCTCAAAAAATTGCTGAGGGCTACGACATGTGCCATAGCCAATTCCCGAACAAACAACGCACGCAACGGCCGTCCATGAAGCGACCCGTACCTCCTGGAGAATTGCCATTCCCGCAGTCCACACAAACATAAACGCCAGAATTCCAACGCCCGCCCAAACTGAATCCGCTGCTGAACGCACGTTCATTCCGAATAGCAGTCCACCACAAAATGACGCAATGAGTCCCCCAAAGAGGCACCATTCTGCCCGAATCGCTCAGGTGAAAGCGAACATTGCAATCAGGCTGACTGCGACCGTCCACTGAAGTGCGATGTGTCGTTTTGCTGCACTGTCCTGAAGACTCAGCCCGGCGATTTGCAGTACCCAGCCAGTGAGCAATGCAACCATGAGTCCTGGGCTGAGCGAATCGCTATCACGCAACCGCCGATATCTCCACCAAGGAATTGTCCGGCAGCTTCGGCGTCGCTTTGGTCTGGATGCCGAATGACGCAGGTTTCGAGCAGATCCCTTGCCGTGGCCGAATCCGGAAGAATCTCTCCGGAATTCGCGAAACACAGCCCTCTCAGTTCCTGCAGCGACTCGACTCGTTTCAGAATCTGAACGTCTGCATACGAGAATCGAGTTCGCTGTCCGGCTTTTATATATTCACGATACACCTGCTCGCCGAAGGTCCCTTCGCTCATTCCGATATTGTCCCCTGAAGGCAGCAACGTATCCTGACGTGCTTGACGATGTCTCCTGGAATCACTCCGCCAGGAAACCTTCCCCCAACACAATGTCAGCAAGTGCCAAAGTTGCTTCCGGCGCGGACAAGGGCGACACGACGTCGCCGACGTTATAGGTTCCAATGGACTGAAATCGGCTGCCATGAGGCCTGCGGTGAACTTCGACACACGAATCATTCACGTTAATGATCCAATAGTCCTGAACCCCCGCCTCAGCATACAACTTCGCCTTGACGCCTCGATCCTTGCGAATTGTGGAGTCACTGACCTCAATAACCAGCAAAACATCGTCGGGCGACGGGAGTGTTTTACTGAAGTCACGTTTCCTGACCCAGGAAACATCGGGTTCGGCAACGCTGTCCAGTTTCGGAATGCCAATGGCGTTTTGGATTCGCACCCAAACCCTGTCCCTGTTGGCAGACTGAACACTCCAATACAGCAACTTATCGACGATAAAGGCATGCGGGGACTGGGAGGATTCTTTTCGACGACTTCTCCAAA
>CALFSX010000305.1 GCA_937916515.1 uncultured Planctomycetaceae bacterium
GAGACATTCTACTTTTCCTGTTTCTTTGGCCTGCCCTGAGGTCGAAGCGAGGATTCAAGGCCGAGGATCGCAGCGGTTTTTGTCTGCCAGTGAGTCTCACCGAATGGAGTGCCGCGAGCAAGGCTGTGTCGCAGGGCCTTAAGTCCGGCTTCTGTTTCCACTCCGATGACATGGCGAGTCCACTGAGCGGGCTTCAGGATTGGGCCGTCACAAAGAAGGCCATCCGGCCCACTTCGAGTTGTCGGCTTCAGGCTCGACCACTTCCCGTTCTGACTCCGCTGGACCATGTTCGCTCGCAGCGGATTCCGCTCCACATAACGCAGCACCGTCAGATAGTGTTCATTGGACTGCACAGGAAACGCTTTGAATCGCCCCTGCCAGGCATGCCCGCTGCCTTTATAATGTCGATGATAACGGCGAACCTGAGACGTCATGAGCCACTGCATCCAGCGACTCAGATCTCCACCTTTGTGCGGCCACAACAGCAGGCGGAAGTGGTTTGTCACAAACAAAAACCTGTCAGACGCATCGGCACCTTTTCGTGAGCCTCCCGCATCAGGTTCACAAACGCGGCGAAGTCGTCATCCTTATGAAAGACATCGCGGCAGCTATTTCCCCGGTTCAGGATATGGTAAACAAACCCACCTCGTGATGCTCTGAATGTGCATGGCATGCCCGAAGTCTAATCAACCGAAGCCCCCTCGTGAAGCAGAATGTCCCCTGCGATTCCCTCTTCGTGAGCTCGGCGAATCAACTCTGGCTTCCGATCGCTCGAATTTATCGAGCACTGAGCCAAACAGCAAATGGCGAAACCCGCGGCGGATGAGGGCAATACCGTCGCACCAGCCCCCAGCACATCAAGCACAAGGTGTTCCCGGTGATGAATTGACGGCCAGGCTGTTTGAGCAAAGTTGAGCATTGATCCGTGTCGTTTCTCACGTCGGTCCGAACTGCTCCGGTCCGACACACCGGAGCAGCCAACGATCCGATTTGCGAGGGCTCGTTTCGCCGTCGAATGCCGCAGTCGAAATGATCACAGTTACCCGTTGACGAAGCGGCAAGTGTGATCGTGATCGTGATGTACAACGGCTCCAGTTCAAACCACTCACGTGGGCGTGACTGGAGCAGTGTGCGACAGCCCTTGGACCGGCTCAGGACTGTTTCTACCAGAGTGCTTTTTTGGCGGAACCGAAGCTCGCGATGTGCAATGATTGAGCCGCATGTCCTTGATTTTCCTCTGACTCCACGTCTGGCGAACTATTGCGCACGTCGCGACGTAAAGCGGAAACCCTGCTGTCACCGGGCCTGACACCAGTCATTCTGTCGTGCCAGTGAAGTGATTGCCAGTTTGACTCGCGTGGGAGAGTCGATCAGTATTCCGTTTGCAAGAATGCCCCAACCAAACCCCATGCGATTCGGGTGAGTGACCTTCGCCTGAATGATCGGCTTCTCAGCCTGCACGAGAACTCAATTCACGATGCGCCAGGGCTCGTAGCAAATAACTCAAACGAGTTGCAACTTCTGGCCCCATCAGGATCAAGCTCAGCAGTTGTGTCGATCTGCTGATCTCGGCCATGCAACATGGTTCGCCCCTTCCCCGAAGCATCACTGACGAATCGGCCGCACCGAAACCCAGCCAGGAAATGGTGACTCAGTTCCGCAAATGTAAGCACGAGGCGTTGTTCCTATTCTTTTGAAGAAAATCGGTAAACTTGAAGCGAGCGGTAGTATCCATGGCAGGAGATCATCAAGCGACATGAGTGAAGCGGGCGAAAATCCAGATTACGAGCAGTTCGTGAGGCTGTTTGCTAAGCACGAACGGGGCGTTCGTGGTTTGGTTCGATCCCTGCTGCCGTCACTGCAGGACGTTGACGACGTCATGCAGGATGTGGGGTTGGTTTGCTGGCGGAAGTTTCAAGAATTCAAAACGGACGAGTCTCCGGATGCTTTCTTTCGCTGGGCGTGCGTCGTGGCAAGGTTTGAGGTGCTGAGGCATCGACGCAACTGTGCTCGGGACCGGTTGATTCTCAGCGAAGAGACTATCCAGCTGCTTTCCGATGACGCTGGTGCACGATCCCAAGACTTGGAAGCCGAACGACTGGCCATCGAAGATTGCTTGGAGAAGCTGCCTTTTGCAGAACGAAGGCTGTTGCTGAGTGTGCATACTCGAGGTGACTCGATTGCTCAGATTGCAAAACAGCTGGGCCAAAGCGTTCGACGACTCTACAGCAAGGTCAATGCGCTACGCGACATTCTCGGTGACTGTGTTCGTGGCAGGCTCGCTGAAGCGGAGGAGCAATATGAATGACGAACTCAAATCACTAATCCGTGCCTACGCAGACGGGACGATCGATGAATCGCAGTTCCAGAAACTCGATAACATCCTGAAATCCGATTCGGACACTCGACAAGTCTACCTCCATGAATTGAATCTGATTTCAGCGTTAGAAGACATTGCTATCGCTGAGGGAGCAGGAGTTACTCAGCCTTCGATCGTGACAACGGATCAAAATAAGACGACGACAAGGTTTGGGAAGGCGACAAGCCGCTGGCAACTCGTCGCGACCGCTGTTGTCTTGGCACTTATGATAAGTGGCGTTTCGTGGATGTTGCGTGGACCAAAAACGATTGGATCGCTTTCTGAGTTGCACGGATCAATGCGTTGGACTGGAAATAACGGAGAAGTTGTACGCGATCTGGCCGTGGGAGAAAGGTTGTCGGGTGGAACGATCGAACTACTCACGGCTGACTCGTGGGTCGTGTTTCGTTTCAATGATGGTTCTACTGTGACACTTTCCGGGGAGTCTGAGCTGACGATCAGTGAACAGAATCGCAAAGAACTGCATCTACGTCGCGGCAGCTTGTTCGCCGAAGTCATGCCGCAGCCGAAACATTCACCGATGGCTGTTCTCACTCCATCGGCGAATCTGGAAGTTCTCGGAACACAGTTTAATTTGCAAACAGAAGAGGCCAAGAGTCGCCTTAGAGTCAACGAGGGGCTGGTCAGTCTACAACGAGTTCCCGACGGTGAAGTCATAGACGTTACCGCCTCGCATGAAGTCATTACGGAACTTGGAGATACATCCAAGTTGCAGCTAGTCCCCGTCGTCACTGAAGCGGAAACCTGGCGTAGTAATCTAAAGTCAGACGTTGTGCACGGAAAGTGGATTCCGAAACTTTGGTCACTGGGGCAACGGCTCAAGGATGCAGTTGCTCAAGGCGAAATGACGGAAACAGACGCGATTGCGGCCTACAAAAAAGCTGCAAACCTCAGTGACGAAGGTGGCGTCTGGGCAACGCCATCTTCGGTCGGGACGCTGGTCGTGCTCAGCGCGAGCCCGAGTCCTGGCGCGAAGCTGCAGTTGGGGCCACGAAGTGTGTTTCGCATTCGCGGTCGAATCACATCCACAGCAGACCTGGAAATTGGAGTCTCACTGGTGCGCCCGGGTTCAGGGTTTGCGGGCAAGTTCAGCACAACCCTGCGCGACGATCAGCGGCAAGGCGACGACGGTACTTTCTACATCGAATTACCGGTCGATGCATTCCGAGCACTCAAGTCAACAACTACATTCGATAAAACCGCGGTTGGCTTAGAGCTGGCGGATATTTGGTTCCTAGTTCGCGATGCGAACACAAAGCTGGAGATCATCAACGTGGAACTAATAGAGGCCGAACAATAATGGCAATTGCGGATGTAGTGGATCTTGCTAAAGATCCCTTGGCGCGGCAGCCAACATACTGAATCTGGGATCTTTAGCAAGATCCACTACTCTCAAGGTCCAATAACCAGATGCAACTTAAATTTATTTACGCAGGAGAATGGCGAACTATGTGGAAATACACTTTGCTCGCACTCGTCTTGTCATGCAGCGTGTTTGCAGCAGCGCATATTCATGCTCAGGAGGAGAAAACGAAACCTGACACAAAATCCACACCAACGCCGGATCTCACAGCTTTGTCACAGAAACTGAAAGCGGCCGTGGCTGCCGGCGAGATGACGGAAAAGGAAGCTTACTCCAAATACATCGAAGCCGCCGGCACGAAGGGCGACAAAAAGATGATGGCTGACAAGATGAACGGAAAGGGCAACGAGTCGTTCTATGCCATCGTCATTGGTCGACTTGAATCGAAAGACCTGGAACTTGGTGAGTTCACACTTCGAGTGGACTACATCACATCGATCTACGGCGATCGTCGTCTCAAAGACTCGGTCTTGAATAAGTCGGTGAAGGTCACCGGTGTATCTGGGCCGTGGCTTGACAAACTGCTTGTTGTCAAACCAGGCCAGACGCTCAAGTTCCGCAGCGGTACGTTAATTGACTCGACTTTCTCGCTGTCTCCCAAGGCAACGGTCCTTGAACAGGCGACTGCGTTTGATCCCGCGACATATCCGATTCCGCCAGAACCGTTTCGTGGTTTTAAAGGAGTTGTGATTGGAACCGTCGAAAGCAAATCGGATCAGGGCTACGACATGACCATTCGTGTATCGGCAGTTGCAAGAGTCGAAAAGGAGAGTACGGCTTCCGAGCCCGATTCGATTGTCGGTCGCTTGATGGATCTGCAAGGGTTCTACGCAAACGAGTTTCGTGGACAGTTTGATGCGTTGCAAATCGGCGACAAGGTTCGCGTTGGTGCGGCACACCGACTGCCCGAGATTGATGCTTTGGAAGTCACCGGACTCCTTGAGAAGGTGGAAAAGTGATGAATCGTGATTGCTCTGCCGACTCCATACGGATTCGCAAAAAAACAGAAATCTTAGTTCGATACCTGCTTTCGCTGTTGTTTTGCTTCGGCTTTGTGACACAAGCCGAAGCACAGACTAGCGAGGCATCGCGTCGCTTCAGCGAGCTTGAAGGCAGCGAAGTCCCCGACTTTCAAAAGCACGTCGTGCCACTCTTCGGGAAGCTTGGTTGCAACGCAGCCAAGTGCCACGGTTCCTTTCAGGGGCAAGGTGGCTTTCGGCTTTCACTGTTTGGTTTTGACTTTAAATCGGACTATGAAGCTTTGCGATCTGAGGCAACTTCAGCCGAAGGGCTACGACTTTCGATAGATCATCCTGCCGATAGTCTTGTTGTTCTAAAACCGACCGAAATCGTCGACCATGAAGGCGGTGAGTTGTTCGAGGAAGGATCCTGGCAGCACCACCTTTTGCTGAGGTGGATCAAAGATGGCGCAAAGACGACGGAGCATCCAAAATCCATTGATCGGCTGGAAGTCGAACCTGCGGAGATACTGTTTTCGTCAGCCGACGACCAAAAGACAGTTCGGGCCATCGCGGTCTGGGACGATGGCTCTCGCGAGGATGTCACTTGTCTATGTCGGTTTACGACCAACAACGAAGATGTGGCGTCGGTGAATTCGGATGGGCTCGTCAAGTCGACCGGTAGCGGCGATACGCATGTCATTGTTACCTACGATAATGCCTTGGCTGCAATTCCGATTCTGCGGCCCGTGACACAAGCGAACAACGCATCTAAACCACTTTCGAGTAGTCACCCCATCGACCAAATGGTCGAACGGAAACTCTCGAAACTCGGCATTGTTCCCTCGGACCTATGTACGGACGCCGAGTTCCTGCGTCGGCTCAGTATTGACCTAACAGGAACGCTGCCCGCTCCGGAAGAGATTGTTGCATTTCTGGCAGACGACAATCCGGACAAACGTACTCGCAAGACTGAAGAGTTGCTTGATCGGCCCGCCTATGCCGCGTGGTGGGCGAATAAGCTTTGCGACTTTACCGGCTGCAGCCCCACGGCCTTCGGGGAGAATGCCAATCTCGACATCGGTATTGCTTACGCAACGCAGTGGTACGATTGGATCTATGTTCGCGTTCGACAGAACATGCCCTATGATCAACTTGTTGCGGGGATCGTTCTTGCCGAGAGTCGCACCAATGGCCAATCACGCAGCGACTATTATGCCGAGTTGTCCAGTTACGTCCGCAAGCAGGGTGGCGCGGAGTTTTCGAACCGTGAAACGATGCCGCATTATTGGACTCGCGATAGTGTGAAAGAAAGCAAAGACAAGGCACTTTCCTTCGCACACGGTTTCCTGGCAATACAACTGCAATGTGCCGAGTGCCACAAACATCCGTTCGACCAATGGACGCAAGACGATTTTCAAAGCTTTACTCGTTTCTTCGATGGAGTTTCGGCGGAAGGGCGGATTGGCTTTCCACAATTTGCGGCAGCACAGCGAGGAGAGACCGTTGCGTGGCCAGAACTTGTGGTTGATTCAGGCGAATCGAAAACTCTCTCGCTGCTTCGTAGCGTCGAAGTTCAGATTGGAACGAATACAGATCCCCGACAGCCTTTGATGGATTGGATTCGCGATCGCAACAATCCGTGGTTCGCTAGAGCTTTTGTCAATCGCGTTTGGGCTGGTTATTTCCACGTTGGCATCGTCGATCCGCCTGACCAGTTGACTCCGAGCAATCCGCCCAGCAACCCCGAACTCCTGGATTGGCTGGCTAGCGGTTTTGTGGAAAGCGGCTACGACATGAAGTGGCTTCATCGCCAGATCGTCGCGAGCGATACTTATCAGCGGAGCTGGAAACCCAACGAAACGAACCAAGCGGATACTCGCAACTTCAGCAGAGCCATTCCGCATCGCATCCCTGCCGAGGTTCTTTACGATGGGCTCAAACAAGCAACCGTGACCACTGGACAGATGCAAGCCTTACGCAACGATCTGACTCGGCGGGCGACTGCTCACTTATCCATGCGGATGGCAGGTACGCATGCGATGAAGGTGTTTGGCAAGCCGGATCGAGCCATTAACTGTGACTGCGAGCGAGTCAACCAACCGACGTTGTTGCAAGCGATCTTCCAACAGAACGATCCCCTGATTCGGCAACGCCTTGCCGAGAGTAGCTGGCTTCAGGAGATCGACGCGATGACGAGCGCCGATCAGCCAAGCGACAAGTCAGCACTGCTGCAGCAGGTCTGGCTGCGGACCGTGGGACGCCCTGCCAGCTCCGACGAACTGGATCGCGCCCAGCAACACCTAGCTGACTCAGAATCGATTGTCGAGGGAATTCGTGAGTTGATGTGGGCGATGCTCAACACTAAAGAATTTTTGCTTAATCATTGACCTTCCGGTAGTGGAACTTGCTAAAGATCCTTCGATCCCGTGCCCGAGGCACGCCAACACCCGCCAAAATAGATTTGGAGATTGATATGCAATTCCGGGATGAATACAGAAGAGGATCTTTAGCAAGATCCACTACGTTTAGTCGACGACAACTGCTGAAAATCGGCGCACTGGGAACTGGATTCAGCCTTTCCCAGTACTTGCGACTGCAGGCAAGTCAGGTCGAGCCAACTTCGATGCGGTCCGCAATCTTTATCTTCATGGAAGGCGGTCCGTCTCATCAGGATACGTTTGATTTGAAGCCTGAAGCGCCGGTGGAAGTGCGGGGCGAATTCCGACCAATGAACACTTGCGTCAGTGGCATGCAAATCTGCGAACATTTGCCGATGCTGGCTCAGCGCGCCGATAAGTACGCGATCATCCGCGGCATTACTCACAATCTGGCGGACCACGGGATCGGTAAGCAATATTTGCTCACCGGAAACAAGCCTTCCCGTTCCATTAGCTACCCAGAATACGGCAGCGTGGTCAGTCACGAACATCCGTCAAGCCCCGACCTACCTACTTATGTTTCCATCGACGAAGCCTTCGTCGGCCCTGGCTACCTCGGCTCCCAATACAGCCCCCTCACAGCGGAAAAGCCTCGTCATGGATTTCCATACTCGGTTCGCGGTGTTTCGCTCGAAGATGGTCTTACCGTTTGCAAATATCGATCTCAAATGCAACTGCTCAACGATCTTGACCAGGCTTTTCGTGGTTACGAGCAACTCGACGAACAAGTACGCGGGATGGATCGTTTCAGCGAGCAAGCCTACGACATCATCAGTTCGCCACGCACTCGCGCAGCGTTTAATCTTTCGCAGGAACGAACCGAAGAGAGCGAACGTTTTGGCAAGCACGAGTTCGGCCAGTCTCTTCTCTTGGCTGCGAGGTTGATTGAAGCAGGGGTGCACTTTGTCACAGTTCGGCTTCGTCCCGCCGATTTTGATTTCGATACGCACTCGGACAACTTCGCCAAACTGCGAACGCTTCTTCCGCCTTTCGATCGTGGCCTATCCGCGCTTCTCGATCGCCTTGAGGAACGAGGTCTCTTATCAACGACAGCGATTCTGACCACAGGTGAATTCGGACGAACGCCCACGATCAACAGCCAAGGCGGACGCGATCACTGGTCCCGCGCGATGTGTGCCCTGATGGCCGGTGGTGACGTAAACGCTGGACAGGTCGTTGGTAGCACCGACGCAACCGCATCAGAGCCTGACGGGGCTGGATTCACTCCTGACGACCTGGCGGCTTCGTTTTTCCGGAACATTGGCATCAGTCCCGGCACGGAGTTCCAGTCCAACGTCGGTCGACCAATTACTCTGGTCCGCGACGGAAAACCGATTCGCGAGTTGCTGTAGCGATTCAGGACTAAACTTTAGCCCAAATTCGTGTTGCCGACTCTTACTCCCTGCTCCATGGACAATTGACGACGACTGTTCACTGTCATCTGAATTTCCACTGGACGCCTCGTTCCGACACACCGATGCGACATCTATTTGATTCGCCAAGTCGGCGGTACTCCATCAAGTGGCGCTGTCAAGTCGAGTACAGACTGAAGTCCGTTGAACGCGAAAGTGATCGCGACTTGAGCCCGCAACGTCACCGTAACAAACTGCACAGGAGGGCGTGTCATGAGTGAGAACATCGGATGCCGCAGGCGTGTGGTTTCGCCACATCGAGATGACTTTCGACCGCAATCGGAGGCAGTGCGCCCCTATCGTAGAAGGCACCGTACCGCTGCAGACCCCAACTGGATGAAGTGCGGCGAGGTTGATTCTGAGCGCAGAAGGTACTGGACGATTGAACTCCAGAAGTTACTACCAGCATTTGGTTTCGGTCAATCGGGGCAATCACTGCGTTTGCCGATTGAACTCTGAACTCTTCCATGACACCACTAAAAAAGCTGCTGATCGAAGCGATCGGCAGCTGTCAGAAATTTTAGTGGAGGGACTCTTCAGTTCACCGCAGATCGACGAACTGATGGCTGTGCTGGAACGAGTGAAGGCGACGGCACTGGTGGCGTAACCACGTGCCGAGAGATCAGGTTCCCCTTTTCGGATGCCCATTCGGTTGATATGAACACCCGAAGGCGAACGATCGATTGAGAAGCCTTATTGCTGGCGATCCGGTTTTTCTGGAAGCACCGTCCCAAGGAACAAGCGATGCACGTGACGCGGCTCGGCCGGCAAGACACATCCAGTAGCGTTCGCGTCGAAACAGCTCTCGCCATCTTGAATTTGGCTACAGGCAGTTAGTCAGCGACGTGGATTTGCCGCATCATCCCTCTGAGCAAAACGATCGTTTGTCGATTTATCGGGGCTGAATTTTTTCTCACTCAGCTTTGCCAGACTCCGAATCCAGAAACCGAATTGCCGTGCCATAAGCAAAGAATTCAACGGTCTCCGTCTTTCCAACCAACGACTTTTCTGGCACAACTCGATAATCAAACGTGCAGTTGATCACCGCGCTTGCCTTCAACCCATCAGCTAATTGCCGAAGGCGTCTCTTGGTGCGTTGAAAGGCAATCTCAGCACTTCGTGGCTCCTGAAACAACCAGCCCAGAGCGTCTGTGTGTCGATCCAATGCGAAGATGGTATCTATTACCTCATAGCGGCGATCTGAGGGCGCAGGTCCAGTCGAAACTGCGAGCTTGTAGCTTCTAATACTGTCCTTCCGACTCTTCTTCGCCTGCCGCTCTATGACCCTGTCACGTTGCTGTTCTTCGCCTTCGTTATTGCTCACAACATCATCCAGGAAATCATCCCATTCCTCATCGCCAGCCATCTTTCGCCCCTCGCCTATTGAAAAGTTGCAGGCCAAAAGATAACTGAACCGAATTGAGATAGGTAGGGTTGGTCGGCCAGACGATTTCGACAACGAACTATCCCAATCACTGCGGTTCACTCGAGTCGCGCTTGACTGGAGCGAACGCAGGCTGAAGCTGCCAAACGCCGCTGATCGAAGCGTGAATTGGCTCTAGGTACAATTAACTATCCTGGCTGTGTCGCCCTGTTCAATTATCGCTTGTTGAGTCTCCGGCAACAGGTCTGGGCACAAAGCAATCAGCTGACGCAACTCCATCCAATGCACCACATTTGCACCACCCAACCGTAGTTCTTCTACACTTTCAGCGTTTTCGTTGATGGGTTCAAGTCCCTTATCCTCCACTTAAGAATCAAAAGCCGCTGATCAAGTTTGATCAGCGGCTTTTTTCGTGGGCTTTTCGGTGTGAATCGCTGGTGTCAAAAAGTTCAATCAGTTTGTGCGGTTTTGGGGCATGAATTCGTAAATGGTTTCCTTCCAATTGCTTATGGAGTTTCACTGTCCACTATCCTTGCCTCGTGTGTAAACTTGGTTTGAGTCCGTCGTGGGAGCTTTTGGTCGGTCATCCGAACCATTCTCTTCATTAACCCTCGGTCACAGGCATCATTATGGCCGAGGGTCTTGTCATTTCCATCGCAGTATTATTTCAAGCGGCGTCATCATTGCCCGCTAAATGATGGGAGAATTCATGGTCTCATCTACTCGCCGAAGTGGCGTCCAGACGGAGTTTTACGTAAGCCGTTGATTGCGAGGCATCAAAAGCGTATCTGGTAGAGTGCGGGTAGTTGGATGCTGTTCGTTCCCCGCCATTGGCTGGTTGTATGGCAGAACGAATCACGCGTTTTTCTTCTGACCAAGGCTCAATGGTGATTTGCAGCGGGCAGTCTGTGACTCGGATCGACTTGGTTATCTCGCTCCCGCTCCCATCCTCGTTCTTAACCTCTGTTCGTTCATACCGAATCACTGGCCAGCGAGTCTTCTTCTCGCCCGGCATCTTGATCGGCACGCGGACTTCCATCCACTTCCAGTTTGTGGGCATTGTGTCGTGTACGACGAGATTTTTTTCCGGGACTGAATACTCCAGTCCTGCGAGTCCTTCGAGGTACAAAAGGAGTTTGCCCGCGTTGAAGTTCGAGTACTGGTCTCCAAACCGTTTGCCACTTCGCGTGTACGCTTCCGGTGCGACCGGGATTTTCCAGTCAGAACTGAAGTTGTAGTGGGCCAGATGATTCAACGTCAGTCGCCACGCCGGATCGCCAAGATGCTGACGAAACATGCCATCGAGCATGAAATATGCGGTGTCCGGTGTGTAGCCAAATGAGTGGTCCACTTTTGTATCGAATGTCTTCATAGCTTGGCGTGACATGGCCAGAGGAAAGAAATCGTCGTCGCCGTAAAACCCCTTATCTCCATCAAGGGCCCATGACCGGGTCATCTTCAAAGCGTAATCCCGCGGGAAGTGCTTCGAACGCATGTGCCAGAATCCAGTTGTCATCAGCATCCCGTTCTGTGGTCCACCGAAGAAATGTTCGTGACCATTTACCTGCCAACGCTGATCGAACCACGTTCGAATTTGGTCCAGACCGACTGGCACCATCCGTTCCCAATGTTCGACATCCTCGACATGGCCAGTGACGCGAGCCATCGCGATCAGGGCTTCCACCACTTCAAAGTGATTCGAGAAGAAAGGGGAGATTCGCTCGCGAAACACTTCTCGGAAATAGCCTTCGTAACAGTCGCTTAAGAACTTGACATCGCCCGTGTGCTGGTAGATCTGCCACGCTCCGAGGACATGCTCTGACAACTCATTGCCGTACACACCTGAGTGCCATGTCGTCCCCTTGTTGTCAGCTAGTGCGATCGATCCGTTCGGTGATCGTTTGTAGTGACCGTTCTCGAAGAGATGCTTCCATGTCAGCACGTTTCCATACGCGTAATGCGACTTGTCGTTCGTCCACGCTCCCACTTTGATTTGGAACGTTGCGTCGTAGCGATGCATGCCGAGAAAATTGTTGACAGCTGTCTGCGTGTGCGGCTCCATCTCCATTCCGCGCCCGACATCAATGTCGTACATCAGGTACAGCGACCAAAGGTAGTAGTAGATGTCTTCGAACTTCCGATCCGAGCAGCGAAAGTATGGAATCTCTTCGCTCAGTTGACGATTCATCTCGCGCGTCTTTGCGAGTAGTGCCTCACGCGGCTCGCGGAGCACTTCCATCGCATCTTTCAGTGCCCGCCCGTGGTCATCGTGCATCGCCCACACCAGTGCGACTCCTTTGCTGTCGCAGGGCACTTCGAATTCATACTGCATCTCGCCATGCTCGCCCTTTGCGAACTTGTGGCTCGTGGCGAAGTTACGGGACGCGGCGAGAACGGTGCTCATGCCCTGATACATGATCGGGCCAACATCTTCAGAACGATCTGTTTCAGGCTGGCACTTCGTCGTGCCCCCTTCGACGATATGGATGGCATTGTGATCTGCGTCATAGTTGATCGTGGCAGTGCTTGTCAGGCTGTGGCGTCCAAAGAAACTTTGACCGTCCAGTCGCAGCGTGACCGGAGTCGATGAGGTGATGATCGAACAAGCTGAGTCATTTGCGGCAATGAACTTCTCCTCTCGTAACTGGACGCCATCGACTTCGTATTCGCAGATCATTCGGTCCGGTCGCCAGTACATCTTCTTCGGGACCGGGTGACGATGTATCTTCCCATCGATTACTACGCTGCCGTACAGAACCCGCGTGTCCTTGTAGAACTCCCAGCCCGAGAAGTCGTTGCCCAGGCCGGTATCGTCATGATCCTTACCGTGACTCTGGAATAGCCCAACGCCGCGACTGCGAAGATCGTGACAGAACGGATGCGTCAGTCCGAGCGTTTCGTCTTCCTTCGGCTCCCAACTCGCATGAAACCCGCCCACATAATACGTGACATTGCCAGCGAGAAATCCGTGCTTCTTTCCCTGAATCTCCTGCTGCAATCGCTGGCAGTAATCCGACAAAGGCGGAGCGTCCGCGAGTGTGACACTGGTACTAAACAGCAAGACCAACGTCGCGGCGAGCAAGGATGTCCGTAACGAAATCATGACAGAATTAATTTTCAATGGTCTTTCTCTCGTTGGCATTCCGGAGCGATGATGCCGTTGTCATCGCATCACTCGTTGTAACGAAATTATCAGCGAACTATGGGCTGTCAATGAAATCAAAACCAGCTTGCGGACTTACGGTCCTGGTTAAGCTTCTCCAGGTTGCCGCGATGATGGGTCTGCCTTGATTGAACTAACTTCAATTCGGCCTGAAGCTTTCTGCGATCCCACGCGTCTAAGCTGTCAGCTTTCAACTGTTGGTTGATCTTCGCGACTTTCTCTTCGTCATCCGCGATCCATTTTTCCAGCTCTTCTGTTCGGGTCGCGTAGACTTCTTCCATCTTCCAGGCTCCGACCTTCTCCAGATAGGCATCCAGCTTGCGAACCATCTCGGCTGTCTTTTCCGGCATTGTTTTTGAAAGGTCGCTGGACTCACCCATGTCGTCGACCACATTGAAAAGCTTGATTTCTCCCGTGTTGAGGTGACGCATCAGTTTGAAGTCGCCGTCTCGATAAGATGTGATCGGTACGGTGTAGTGAGCCGGGAAATGAAACACAAGTCCGGTATCGCGCTCGGCGAGTTTTCCATCGTTACCCTCTTCCAGAACCGGTCGCAGGCTAATGCCGTCAAGATCGTCGGGCAATGCAACCGTACTGCCAGCAAGATCGTGCATCGTCGTCAGGTAGTCCCACTGCGCGACGGGTTTGTCACATTGAGAATTCGCGGCGATGCCAGGACCGGCGACAATCATCGGGATACGCAAACCGCCTTCCCACATTTTCGCTTTGCCGCCCTGCAGCGGAGCGTTGCTGTTTCCGCCACCGTTGTCGGATGAGAAGATGACGTAGGTGTTCTCTTCCAGTCCTTGAGCTTTCAATTCGTCGAGCACCATGCCAATGGATGAATCCATGTTTTCCATCATGGCGGCGTAGTTGGCCGTCTCCCAGAGGGATTGAAGTTTCTTTGGCATCTCGTCGGCGTTTTGGTCGGACTTTGAAATGTCAGGCACGCCGCCTGCGATGCCACGCTCTTTCGCAAGGATCTTCAAGTACTTTTCCCGCGTACTCTTCAGTGAAGTATTGCGAACGTGAACGGCATAGTGGGACACCATCATGTAGAACGGCTTCTTGTCATTGCCGCGGTCTTTCAGGAAGTCGACTGAGGTTTTCGCCAGACTGAAAACTCGTTTCGGATCATCCAACGGGATCGGGGTTTTGTCTGCAGGTTCCCACCAGTCACCGTGGCCATTGCCGTTGGGATGCTTATGGATGAAGTCGGTGACGTCGTACCCATGATCCTTGAACCAATGCATCGGCGTGCATCCTTTGCCAAAGAACGCCGTGACATAGCCCTTGTCGGCTTCCTTCATCATCTCGCCAATCGAAAGCTTCTTCTCGAAATCCACCTGCTTCTTGTTCATGACGACGTCGTGAATCGAGACGCAACCCACGCGGGCCGTGGTCATGCCAAACTGAATGCTGGCGCGGGAAGAGGTGCAAACGGGCGATGGGCAATAGGCATTTGAAAAACGCATGCCTCGCTGAGCAAGCTTTTCCAGATTGGGCGTCTGATGCAGCTTATGCGCCAGTTCAGGCCGGCCTTTCATCATCGGGACGCTGGTCTGGGTGTAGCCCAAGTCGTCTGCATAGATGATGACAAAGTTAGGTTCTTTGGCTGTTGAGTGTTGAGCCCTCAGAACGAGGAGCAGAAGGATGAGTATGCTATTGGATTTCATCGTTTTCCCTGTTGCAATTTGCATGTTGTTGATGGTCCTGCGTCACGCGAATTCAATTTCGATCCGCCGTTCCACGTTTCTCGTGCATCTGAATCAACTCCCTTGAACGCTTCAGTTGCTGGTCCTGAAAATCGACGTGGTTTTGTGAGACGTCGACTTTGAACGCCTTTTGCTTGTTCCCCGGATCTGCAGCGAGTTCGGCTTTCAGCTTGGTGAGGCGTTTCCTTCCGTTCTCGATCCAGCCGCCTTCCAACAACTCCACGTAGTTGCGGCGAGTGAGCGTTACCGTCTCGGCGTTGATCGACTCCAGGTATTCGCTGCGCAATTGATCGAGTTCCTGAACCAACTCGGGCATGCTTTGTGAGAGATCGTTCTTTTCGCTGATATCTTTCGTGACGTCGAATAGCTTAATGTTGAGAGTGTCGAGATTTTTACGCAGCTTGAAGTTGCCGCGACGAATGACCGATTCCGGTTCGCCGGTGTGCCAGGGGAAATGAAACACCAGTGCTTCGCTATTGCGCTGAACCTTGCCGTCGTTACCATTTTCAAAGATATCGCGCAGACTGCCTCCGTCCAGATCGACAGGTAAAGGATCCGTTCCGCCAGCAAGATCATAGAACGTCTGGAGAAAGTCCCACTGTACGACAGGCACATCGCAATACGTGCCACTCTTTATGCCGGGGCCGCGAACGAATGACGGCATGCGAATGCCACCTTCGTACAGACTGCCTTTGCCGCCTTTGAGGGGAGCATTGCCACGGAAGCCGCCGCCGTTATCGGAGGTAAGAATGACATAGGTGTTGCCGGCGATACCAAGTTCGTCTATCGCATCAAGCAAGGTCCCGGTGGCTCGATCCATATCATCCAGCATCGCTGCATAATTGATGATCCAACCATGGTTGTACATCGCGATCGACATGTCTTTTTCAGGCGTGTCGTCCTTCTTGCCGTATTTCCTGCCTTTGGGCAGCTTCTTGTATTTCTCTCGCGTGTCTTTCAGCGAGTCGTGCCAAATATGCATCGCGTAGTGCGAAAGCTGCATGTAGAAAGGCTTCTCGGCAGCGACCTGATCTTTCATGAATTGAATGCTGTCGTCCGTCAACGAGAAGATACGCTTGGGATCGTCTTCGGGAAGATGCGTCTTGCGGTCATCGTCAAAGTCTCCTGGGCCATTCCCATTCGGTCCGTCTGTCACATCGTAGCCCGCTTCGGTCGGCTTGATACTTTCGTTGTGCCACTTGCCGAAATGAGCCGTCCTGTAACCGGGATTGGCTTTCTTGAGGGCTTGCGGAATCGTTATCTGCCCCATGTATTTCTTCTTCGCTTCCACGGCTGAAAGAACGGTGTAGCGAAGTCGACTGGGAGTCATCCCGTGCAGCAGACTGTTCCGCGAAGGTGTGCACAGGGCCGATGGCGAGTAGCACGATGAGAGAACCATACCGTCTTTGGCAAGTCGCTCGATATTGGGCGTCTGGTAATAATCGCTTCGGGAATCTGGTCGCACTTTGATCATCTCGACTGATGTCTCCGCCCAGCCGAGATCGTCGACATAGACAAGAACAAAGTTCGGTGGTGTCGCCGCGTACGAAATCGAAGTAAGAAGTACGACGACGGATAGAATGTAGCTGCATCGGTTCATGAAATGTTCTTCGTAGGTTCTACTCTTCCGCTTCGATCAACACGCGGACCTGATCGAGATGGCCAGGGTTTTCCTGAAGTTCGACAAAGAGCGTACGGCGATCAGCCGCCAGAATGAGACTATCGAATCCTGGGCGTTCGTCGCCCTCAGGGCGAGGCTCGACCTCTCGCGCGGTTGGGTATTCGACGTCTGGATTTCCAAAGATGATCTCCGACTCTTTCAGCAATCGCGTCGCCGTAATCACACCGGCGATTGGATTGGCAAACGTGATCTGACCGCGAACACTGCGTCTTCGATTGGGGTTCTTCCCTTCCGGATATGCGTCCAACTGCAGCAGGTAGCTCGTTAGTCGCTGCCCGGACGGCAGTACAGGCTTGTCACGATAATCTGACTTGGCATATTCACCCGGATCGACCATGTCCACTCGAATGGCATCTTCCGGAATGAAACCACTACGTTCCGGAAAGACCACGATGTGTTCGTTGTCTTCATAGTTCCCCGGATGGAAGTTGGGGCCGGGAGATACG
The DNA here is from genome assembly GCA_937916515.1 of uncultured Planctomycetaceae bacterium. Classification (GTDB taxonomy): domain Bacteria; phylum Planctomycetota; class Planctomycetia; order Planctomycetales; family Planctomycetaceae; genus Fuerstiella. The sequence continues at coordinate 16,945 of CALFSX010000305.1, forward strand.
AAGCGTATTGAGCCCGTTGTCTGTAACACGCCGGAATTGACCGGCCATGCGTTTTCAAAAAGCGCGACCTCGTAGTCCGTGGAATCAATCGTTGGCGATTGCTCTGACGCACGGACAGCCTGCCCTTCGCGGACCCGTGTCGGCTGGCTCGATTCGGAGTCCTTTTTGTTGACCGAAACCTCACCCTCAAAGACACACACGTCGGTTGTCCCGTCGTCTCCGACGGATACGCCAAACGCAGTTCCCAGATCGACAACATGCGCTGTCTTCGTATTCACGACAAAGCCAATCGCCGATGCCGAAATTCTTGCAGTAACTACTCCACGCAGCAGAACCACTCGCATTTCATCGACGATTTCGATCTTTGCCGGTCCTTCAATCGCGAGGCTCGCTCCATTAACAAAATCCAGCCGAACCAATCCTCGGTCGAGACTCAGTTGGCCTGACATGACTTGCTGGCCGGAGCGAATCGCAACGTCGCCGTCGTAAGCACCAACTGCTTGCGTGATCAAGGCAACGTGTGGCGTGTCCACCGATTGGATGATCGCAGGATTTTCGGGCCAGAGATAAACCATGCCCGAAATCAGCAGCAACATCGTCGCGGCCACAGCCGCGTATGTTGGTAACCCGACGCGTAAGCGAGGGATTCGTCCAAACTCGTTCCCCTGCTGACGCTTCGGGTTACCTCTGTTCCATCGCGATTCGTCATCCACAGCGTTTGGAAGGCAGTCTGCCAGTACTGCCTGCAACGCCGTGTGCGTGGCGATTTGGTCGAGGTACATCTTCCGAGCCGCGTCGTCCGATTCCACGCGGTTCATCAAGTCTACTCGCTGGTCGTCATCAAGCGCTCCGTCGAGCATTTCCTGAATGAGAACCGTCAGCGATCTATTGTCGTCGCTCATCCGACCGTTCCTTCCTGAAGACGTTCCTTCACACAGGCAGCCAGCAGGTTGCGAATTCGATAAAGCACCTGCTTGATTGCCGAAGTGGTTTTTCCAAGATCCTCGGCCAGCGTCGCAATCGCTGTCTCCTTGCCGTATCGCTTGTGAAGCAGGGACTTGTGTTCGTCCGAGAGCCGCTCCACGCATCCACCCAGCAATTGAACCCGCCGTTCGGTTTCCTCAGCCATCACCTCTGCGACCGGAGCAAGCTTTTCGGCAAACGCCTCGTGTAATACCAGCCGATCACGTTTTCGATCACGCAGGTGAGCCAGCACCTGAAAGCGGGCGGTGTTGTAAGCCCAGGACTCGAAACTCGCATCAATTTGAAAATCGTCCGCCTTGCGAATCAGAACGAGATTCGTTTCCTGCAAAACATCCGGTGTCGCCACCGGATCAGCCAGCAGCGAGAGGATATACGCATGCAATCTGTTCTGAATCGCCGTAATAGCAAGGATGTATTGATCTGACGTCATGCTCGGTCTGTAGTAAGGGCCTGTTTCGCTTCCAGTGAATACTAAATACCAAAGTCGGGGACGAGGTAACTCGCCACATCCAGAATTCTACCGAGCAACGAGGCGTAATCTTGGTCGTCCGGCGCTCGGGCCAAGGATCGTCAGTCAGAGGAGCCCTTCAAGCGTTTGAGAACCTGCGTCACTCTCGCCCTGCTGACTCCCAGATGTCGGACCAAGTCTGCCCTTGTTTTGACAGCACCAGAATCGAGCAGTTTTTGATAATGAAGCGCCAATCTCATCCGATCAGGCTTCGGTTTTGCTGACTCGGATTCGGCCCGAATTTGGTCCGAAATGGAGTTCCATTTGAACATTCCGAAACAAGGCAATCGACGTAACCTCTAGGTACGAAAGGCACCTAGCTCGACGAATCCCCGGTTCGGATTGAGACCGCCTCGGGGACTGTTTCAGTTGTTTGCGAGAAGCCTCATTGGCGAACAAATCAGCTAAAAAGTGACGCGGCTATTCTTGCTGTTTCGAGATTCCAAGTGGCTATTGCTCCTGCGAAAAGTTCAACTGGTGTCCTCGATCCTCCACTTTTTAAACAAGAGCCGCTGATCAAAACCGATCGGCGGCTTTTTTCGTGGGCTTTTTGGTGTCAATCGCTGGTCTCAAAAAGTTCAATCAGTTCGTGTAATTCTGGGCATGGATTCGCAAGTGGTTTTCAATAAACGACTTGCGTGGTTTCACTGTCCACTATCCTCGCCTCGTGCATAAGCTTGGTTCGAGTCCGCCTCGGGGAG
>CALFSX010000306.1 GCA_937916515.1 uncultured Planctomycetaceae bacterium
CGGGGTTCGGGGTTCGGGGTTCGGGAAAACCGCGTATCCCGCCGGCCGATTAACGGCAATACATTTCCGATTAATCATATTTCGCGTCGATTAATGGCAAAATTTCACCTCTAAACGGACACAACCCCGTTTACCTTCAGTAAACGGACATACAATACCCATAACCCGACCTAATGGGTAAAAAGGGAAGCTTATGTCCGCTTATGAAGCAATGCCTGATGCGCAGATAGAAGCAATTCTGTGTTCACGGATGGAATCGATTCGATTGAATCGAAACATTACTCAAGCAGATCTCGCCCGAGAAGCAGGCGTGTCCACTCGAACCATTCGCCGCATGGAACAGGGTGAGGGGATTTCGCTGGCGACGTTCATCAGAGTGTTGAAGGCGTTCAAACTATTGGACCGACTGGACCTTCTGCTGCCGCCCGAACAGGTCCAGCCAATCGAACGCGTCCAGAAAGCCGCACGTCGCCGAGAACGCGCATCCGGCAAACGCAAACGTGATTCCGATAATACCCACTGGACCTGGGGTGACGAATGACGGACGCTCGAGTCATCCTGTGGGGACGCGACATCGCTGCTGTCAGTTGGCTGGAAGATCGCGGCATCGGCGTGTTTCAGTACGCACCCGAATTCCTGAACAGCGGTATTCAGGTATCACCACTCACCATGCCGTTGCGCGAAGGCACGTTTGAATTTCCTGAACTGTCGCGTGAAACCTTCAAAGGGCTGCCGGGCCTGTTGGCCGAATCTTTGCCGGATAAGTTTGGTAACGCCTTGATCGACACATGGCTTGCTCGCCAGGGGCGAACGCCGGAGTCTTTCAACCCCGTCGAACGCCTTTGCTACATCGGTTCACGCGGCATGGGAGCACTGGAATTTCAACCAACTGTTCTGGGCGCGCCTGAGTCCGAACGGACCATCGACCTGGATGCTCTGGTACGGCTTGCGAATGCCGTGATCAACGAACGGTCCAGTCTCAGCGGGACGTTGTCCGGTGAAGACGATACTCAGGCCATTCAGGATATTCTGCGAGTCGGAACATCCGCCGGTGGAGCACGAGCAAAAGCCATTCTGGCATGGAATGAAGCGACTGGTGAATTCCGATCCGGGCAGGTTCCGCTACTGGATGGCTTCACGCCGTGGCTGGTGAAATTTGATGGCGTTGCCGGCAATCAAGACAAAGAACTGGCGGACCCACTGGGCTACGGGCGAATTGAATTCGCGTATTCGCAGATGGCTGTCGCCGCCGGAATCACGATGATGCCTTGCCGGTTGCACGAAGAAAACGGGCGAGCTCATTTTATGACTCGACGATTTGATCGAACGCCGGAAGGCAGGAAGCTGCACATGCAGTCGCTGGGATCGATGATGCATTACGACTTCAATCAGCCGACCGCGTATTCGTACGAACAGGCGATTCAGGCCTGTCTGCGACTTGATTTGCCCATGGAAGATCGAGAACAACAATTTCGTCGAGCCGTCTTTAACGTGCTCGCCCGCAATCAGGACGATCACGTAAAGAACATCGCTTTCCTGATGAATCGCAAAGGCACGTGGCGACTATCCCCGGCTTTTGATGTCACCTATGCGTACAACCCAACCGGCGACTGGACCGGTAAACATCAAATGAGTATCAACGGCAAACGGGACCACTTTGACACCGCTGATCTGATCGCTCTAGCGGCCATTGCTGGCATCAAAAAGCGAAAGGCCGTAGCTATCAAACTGGAAATTGAAGACGCCCTCGCCCAATGGCCAAAATTTGCTGACAACGCGGACATTGCTCCCGGCCTTCAGGCACAGATTCAGAAAGCGTTTCGCAGGTTGTCGTGATGAGGCCTGGCACCGACTATTGGATGTTCCGAAGTCCTAACAGAACTGGAAAGAACTCACATGCCCGAATCAAATGAACCCAATGCAGTAAGCCTTCCAGAAGTCATGGATGCATTCGACATGCTGGGCGACGAAATAAGTGGCTACGTCAATCGCAAAACTGGTGAAGTGTTCATATTGCACCATGATGCCTTTGCCGGGCTTCAAGAGCTGGAATCTGGCAGCTATGGATACCCTGACGAGGCCATGGTTGCCCTTGCAAAAGAAATTGATATCTGCGACAGCTACAAAGTCTTACCCGATAAATTCGAAATCCATGAATGGCAAATCATGAAAGACTTTTGCGAAACGGTGGATGACGAATCCGAACGTGATCAGCTACTTGACGCGATCTCCGGGAAAGGTGCATTCGGCCGCTTCAAGTCTGCCGCTTATCGCCTCGATCGGCAAGACGATTGGTTTGCATTTCGACACACGACATTGGAAAACATGGCCATTCAATGGCTCGACACTCATCAATTCAACTGGACACGAAGTCCCCGTCCTACGACTTAGTTAAAACAAATTCAGCAGGCAGAGGCGCTCTCGGCCTAAGGAGCCAGCAACTTGTCGAACAGGAAGGCGTTGGAACTGTCGTACTGTTCAGACTTGGAAACTCCGCCAATCAGCAGGTGGCATTCCTGTCCAACGCTCTCGCACTTTTCTTTCATCTTCACTCCGTAAACGGGATGATGAATTCCATGTCCGGCGTTCTTTGATGGCAGAGTCATGTCGTTGCTGTAAGTCATCAACAACGGCGGATCATCAGACGTGACGTGGTTGTAGGCTGAGAATTCGACAAACAAATCTTTGTGTTGTTCGTAGTTCTTCAATGCGCCTTCAATCGTTTCTTCGCCAACCGCCATGTTGATCATCTTATGCTGCAACACCATCGGTCCCAGCCAGGGCTCGATCTGTTTGGGATCGATCGACGTCTGACCGCCGGCAACCGCCGCCGCCGTGACGCGAGTGGATTCTCGTCGAACAGGATCGTCAGACTTTGGATCTGCCAGATCATCATGAGTCAGCAACCACATCGAAGTACACGCTCCGGCACTACCGCCGGTCAAAACGATCCTGTCTTTGCGGATATTCCATTCCGCGGCCTTTGAACGAATGAACTGGATCGCTAGAGCAGCATCGTGAACCGGAGCTGGCAACGACGCCTGGCCGGTCAGACGATAGTTGACTGAGGCGTAAGAGATGCCTTTGTCCAGAAACGGCTGAACGTCTCGCTGAGACCGCTTTTTGTCACCACCAATCCAGCCGCCACCATGAATGTAAACCAGCAACGGCCGAGGCCCCTCACCTTCAGCCTGCCAGAAGTCGACCACATTCATCTTGTCCGGCCCATAAGAAACATCCGCGTGAGTCGACTCGAACGCCACAGGCTTTGGCTTTGCCGCCTGCTGTTTCTTTTCATCCGCCGTCACAGAAACACACACAGCCAACAGCGCGACACAAATCGTCAATGATTTCATTTTGAAGCCTCAACAGCAGGGAACAGAAACGATGAATTCAGCTGCCCATCATAGCCAATCAGATTCTGCCGTCATCTCTACGTGGTCTTGCATCTGCAGGTGAGTCGAACCCACGGAAGGGACGGCCACAAATCAAGCAGTGAGTGGCTGTGGGGAGCTGAACTTGCAAAGGAAACCACGAGAACGATCTTTTAAGCTGGCCACCATTTTGGACAATCGTTCCGCGGTCTGGCTTGCCCCTCGCTCCAACCACCGCCCCCTGTCGAGCTGTTCACTCTGATTTGTGCCTCACAACACCACGGTTACACGGGCTCAAAGTTCCGCCGCCGTATCCGCCTTCATCAGGTTCCAGGGACACTGGATCTGGCCTGAGATAACAGTCTTCCATGTCTGGGGCGATTCGCGTTGAGTAAGCCAATGCGGCTGTTTCGGCAGTTTTCATGAATTGCTGGTCGTCGATAACCTCTGCTCGAATTGTTGATTCAATGTTTTTCTTCGCATCTCGGTCACACCACAATTCGCGATATTGATCCCAGGCGAGCGAGTTGTCGATCGCTGAAGAAGTGGAGGCGAAACCAATGCTGCATAATATTAAACCAGACGCCAGAGCGGGCCGCTGGAATGCAGCACAACAGGCCCCACAGAAGTACTTGAGGCTCAACAACAGCGAAGCGCGCGTCTTCTTTTTCCATCGCCAGCTTAGCAAGCTGACGAATGCAATCGTGAGTATCGTGCCTGTCACAAGAGAGATCCCCAGGACATGGTTATGTTCACAATAGACAATGGCTTTCGCCCATTCTGGCAGCGATCGGTTTGTCGGGATCGTAAGCGTGGCAAAGCCTGATTCCTGTGGCTTGAATTGATCATCGATCCAGAGCTTGATGCTCCAGAGTACTGCCTGCAGAAACAGAACAAAAAACGCAACAAAGGGCAGCAGGAAACGCAGACGAACAGTGGAAGGCAACTCGGGCACCTTGCGGCGACGCAAAAACCAACGGGCTAACCAAATCAGACCACCGACCAGCAACATTTCTGTATCAATAATAAAGGCTGATCCCGGGATTCCGCCCTTTACAAGTCCTGATGGAAGAATGGCAAGGCCAACAGTCCAGGCAACAAGACTGATCAGGAAGCAGGCGCTTGTTAAACGGCCGATTTTGTTGGGGGTTTGGTCGTTTCGGATTCGTCGTTGTAGCAAAAAGGTGCCCACGGAAATGAACAGCAGAAATGTGCCGTAGATGATCGGACGGACTGCATTCGCTATAGCCAATCCATCATTTTTTTTCGCAGCGTCGATGTTGAATCTTTTCAGAAGTCGCAGCGAAGTTTCTGTTTCGACCTGGCGATCTCGTTCAAATGTATAATTTAATCGCTCCCGAGTTGTCAGCGAACGATCGGCAACAAGTTCCGGGTAAGCAATCTCCACTTGTCGAAAAGTTGCTTCGGCTTGAGCGGTTAGAACTCTTAGGTGAACGGACACTGAGGCCTGGTCGCCTGCTTCAAGTTGTTCGCTAAGAGTTCGTTGTTGAAGTCCGACTGCCGTCAAGTGTTCCGGGTCACTGATCAACCGAGCGGCATCTGCTTGAGCGTTCAGTTCGCGACTTAGGCTTCTCAACAAAGCCGATGATTCCAGCTCAAATCCTGAACAGCACGCTATTCTCGACGCCTCACGTTGTAACCCAACTCGCTTGCAGAATTGCAACACCAGTTGCATTTCTGAATCAGGAAATCGAAGCATCCGGCACGCCAGTCCCGCATGGAAATGCCTGGCGGCAAGTTCATGCAGTTCCGGGTCGTTCACAACTTCGCAGGACATAAAGGGATCGTTTTTGAAGGCGATGTCCGTCGATTGACTCCAGGCGTGTGCTGCGATCAGGTAGTCATACAGAGCGTTATCAGGATCGTGTGATCTCGCCGACTTCAGAATGTTCAACCAGTTTGGATTTTCGCAGTGATTCGTTTTTGTAGATCCGTACGAGTACGGAAACAACAACATCGCTTGTATCCGCGAAAGTTCTGGATTGCCGGGGGCATCACGAACGGCCTTTGCTGCGAATTCGGAACTGCGACCATTCAGTTGCCTTCGATATTCAACGGCGGCTACTTCCATAACATCAAACAGGTTGCCGTTGTGAAGCAGTTGTGCTGCCGTCCATTGAGAAGCGTACCCAAATGCCGGTTCGCTCAGCACAATCGCGGCCGCCATAAGTTCCTCAGCGTTGAAGTTGGCATTCGCGGAGTCGGAGGTTTTTTGCTTCCAGAACAAGCTCTGCTGGGATGGTGGCAATCGTGAAATGTCAGCGGAGGCACCAAGCAGTATGGAGGGTGTTTCACATCGGAATTCGGCCCACAGGCGGTTGCGTTTCGCGACCGTCCATTTTGTGCCTGCCAGACACCAGCAAACTGACGCAACGAATGAACTGACAAGTAAGAACCAGAAGCATCTGATGCAGAAGCCACCAAGTAGCTGCGGCACAGTTGGTAATACATCTGCAGTTAGTCCGGTCAGAAATACACGACGAATAAATGACCTGAACATGGCGAAAGTACCGATCTTTGAAGACCTGTTCGAGCAGCGAGTCCTGGTACAACGCAGCTCGATGGTTCAGGATCAATTATTGATCCAACTTTCTGCTTTGCTGATCGCGAACGAAAACAAAGGGACAACCATGAATGGAACGAATGCTACGAATGACATGCTGACTGATGTTTTTCATTCGTGTCATTCGTGAAATTCGTGGTTGTTAAGCCTCAGTCATCGCACGATGCGTTCCCATTCGAGTCTCGGATGGTGGCCGAAGTTGACCAGCAAGCCAAGGCGATGGCCGGTTGCTTTCAGGTAGTTGTGAACCTGTGCTCGATGCTCATCGTTGAGCTTGGAGACGGCCTTAATCTCCACGATGATCTTTTCGAAGCAGACAAAGTCCGGCTTTTATGATTGAGTCAGCTTGTGCCCCTTGTAGCGCAGTTCCAACTCCTGCTGCGCAGTGAACGGGACGGATTGGAGAGCGAGCTCGAGTTTAAGACATTCTTGATACACCGGCTCCACGAAACCGCTACCTTTTCGTTGTGTACCTCAAAGCATGCACCGATGATTTTGAACGACTCTTCATTGAACAGAATTTCGGTCATTGGAAACCTCGAAAAAAATTGCTCGGACGGGAGACAACCACAAATGACACGAATTTAACGAATGGTGCTCGGGCGGAGGTGAATGCCATTGGGTTTTATTCGTGTGATTCGTTTCATTCGTGGTTGTAAATATCGGCGCAACGAAAAGGGCAAGGTTTGCACCTTGCCCTTTTCTGTTTTTCATTCATCTTCCTCGGCGATTCGGCGTGCTACGAAGTCTCGCGTCGCACCAGGCCATCGCCTGCCGGGGCGTCCCGGCTTAGCCAGCTTCGACGGCTGCCTGGGCCGCTGCCAATCGGGCGATTGGGATTCGGCGTGGGGAGCAACTGACGTAGTTCAGGCCGATTTCGTGGCAGAAGTAGACGGACTTTGGATCGCCGCCGTGTTCCCCACAAATACCGATCTTCAGGTCTTTGCGAGTTCCGCGACCATCCGTCACGGCTGTCTTCATCAGACGGCCAATACCGACCTGGTCGATCGTTTGGAACGGGTCGGCTGGCATGATGTCGTGCTCTGTGTAGTAACCGATGAAGCCTTTGTAGTCGTCTCGGCTGATTCCCAGACCCGTTTGAGTCAGGTCGTTGGTGCCGAAGCTGAAGAACTCAGCGGTTTCTGCAATCTCACCAGCTGTCATGGCAGCTCGTGGGATTTCGATCATGGTGCCGGTCATGTATTCAACAGTAACGCCTTGCTCTTCGAACACCTTGGCGGCTGTTTCTTTGATGACAGCGGTCTGATTGTCGACTTCTGATTTGTAGCCAGCCAGCGGAATCATAATTTCAGGCAGAACTTCGATGCCTTCCTTCTTGCACGCAACAGCAGCTTCAAGGATCGCTCGAGCCTGCATGGCGGTGATTTCCGGATACACGATTCCAAGACGACAACCACGGTGACCAAGCATTGGGTTGGATTCAACCAGCTCAGCAACACGTCGCTTCACGTCTTCTTCTGTCACGCCGAAAGTCTTTGCCAGCTTGCCGGCCAGAGTTGGATCTTCGTGCATGTGGTGTTCTGAAAGGAACTCATGCAGAGGTGGGTCCAACAGACGAATGGTGACAGCTTTGCCAGCCATAACCTTGAACAGGTGAGTAAAGTCTTCTCGCTGGAACTTGATCAGCTTGGCTAGTGCCTTTTCGCGATCTGCCTTGGTCGTTGAGAAGATCATTTCACGCATTTCATCGAGGTGATCGAAGAACATGTGCTCTGTTCGACACAGCCCCACACCTTCGGCCCCCAGCTGAATGCTGATTTCAGCATCGTGAGATTCGGTGTTGGCTCGAACCTTCAGAGTTCGGTGCTCATCGGCCCATGCCATCAGCTGAGCGTATCGTTGATACACTTCTGATTCTTCAGGCTTCAGGTTGCCGGTCATGACTTCCATGACTTCTGAAGGACTGGTTTCGATCTTGCCAGCGAAGACTTCGCCAGTGAAACCGTCGACAGAAATCCAGTCACCGCCTTTAAGTACCTGACCAGCAACAGTTACTGTGCCAGCTTCGTAGTCGATGTTCAGCTTGTCGCAACCGCAAACGCAGGTCTTGCCCATCTGACGAGACACCAACGCGGCGTGAGAAGATGCTCCACCGAAGGCTGTCAGAATGCCGTTGGCAACCTTCATGCCTCGCAGGTCTTCCGGGCTCGTTTCTTTGCGAACCAGGATCTGCTGCTTGCTGTTGTCAGCGTTGTACATTTCTTCTGCGTCAGACGCGTGGAAAACGATTTGTCCGGTGGCAGCACCTGGACCGGCGTTGATGCCCTTGGCCAGCAGTCGGTTGTCTTTTTCAGCCTGAGCCTTAGCAGCTGGGTTGAAAATTGGCTGCAGCAGTTGGTTCAGGTCGTCGGCAGGAATACGTCGTTTCTGCAGAGCCGTTTTGACGTCGATCAGACCTTCGTTAACCAGGTCAACAGCGATTCGCACAGCGGCGAAACCTGTTCGCTTGGCGTTACGAGTCTGAAGCATCCAGACTTTACCGCGTTCAACAGTGAATTCGATGTCCTGAACTTCTTTGTAGTGTTGTTCCAGAGTCTTGCCGATGTTGGTCAGCTGCTCGAATGCTTCCGGCTTGTCAACCTGCAGAGTTTCTTCGATACGCTTTGGAGTTCGCGTACCGGCAACAACATCTTCGCCCTGAGCGTTGATCAGGTAGTCGCCGCAGAAGCCGGGAATACCGACTGAACAGTTGCGAGTCAGGCCCACGCCGGTCGCACAGTCGTCGCCGAGGTTACCGAAGACCATCGCCTGAACGTTGGTGGCTGTGCCCCATGAGTGAGGAATTCCGTACTGACGACGGTAAACCTGAGCTCGGTCGTTGCCCCAGCTGTTGAATACGGCGCCAATGCAGCCCCACAGCTGTTCCATCGGATCTTCCGGAAATTCGATGCCAGCGTGCTTTTTGATAACAGCCTTGAAGTCGACAACGATCTGCCGAATCGCTTCGATGCTAAGATCCTTTTCGTGTTCAGCGCCTTCTTTTTCGCGAGCGTGATCAAGGATGTCTTCGAAGTGGTCAGGATCGTTCTTTGATTCCGGCTTCAGGCCCAGAACAACGTCGCCGTACATCTGAATCAGACGTCGGTAGCTGTCCCACGCAAAGTGTTCGTTGCCCGATTGTTCAATCAGTGCCTGAACGACGGCTTCGTTGATACCGATATTCAGAACGGTGTCCATCATGCCGGGCATAGATTCGCGAGCACCAGATCGGCAGCTTAACAGCAGTGGATTAGCTGGATCGCCGTATTTTTTGCCCATGCAGGCTTCAGCTGCAGCGATAGCGGCCAGAACCTGATCTTTCAGTTCTGGTGGATAGGTGCGATCGTTGGCGTAGTAGTATGTACAGACTTCGGTGGTGATGGTGAACCCAGCAGGAACGGGCAATCCAATGCGGCTCATTTCCGCCAGGTTAGCGCCTTTTCCGCCAAGCAAAGCTTTCTGAGTTGTGTTTCCGTCTGCTTTGCCATCGCCGAACGTGTAAACGTATTTAGTGTCTGCCATTTTGGGTTAGACCTCGTAAGGATAAGTGTTGTGGTGATCACAACAAACGTGTGGCGCTCATAAGAACGCTCTGGAAGCCCCAATTGACAGGAATCTGGAAACCGGGGAGTCGAAATACAGGGAACGGCCTTCGGCGCGCACCGCAATTGGCACCTGAACGGCGTTCAATCGAGCGGGCACGGTAACAACCGATCGACCAAACTTCAAGCACTTCGAAAACTGGTCAGAAACGAGAGAAACCGCTTACTGCGCCGGGATTTTTGAATGCTCTGCGAAAACTCACTTGTCAGCCGACCCGAGTTCGGCGAAATTGAGTCTCCGCAAGGGTTTAGGTAATATCCGTGCCCCCGTCAGATTGGCGTTCTTATCGGTCGGTCGCGATCCGGTACTGAGTTGTTTCCGAGGATTGGGAGTGTTTTTAGATGGCAGTTCGGGGAATCCGTGGAGCAATCTCTGTCGAAGCTGACGATCCAGCTCAGATTCGAGAGGCCACTCGTGAATTAATGGAAGAAGTGCTGAAACGTAATGAAATCTCGGATTTCGACGAAATCATTTCAGCGGTATTCACCACAACCAACGATCTGGTGTCCGCATTTCCCGCAGAAGCCGCCCGACACATCGGCATGACCACCGTCCCTTTGCTTTGCGCCCTGGAAATCCCGGTGCCCGGATCAATGCCGCGATGTATTCGCATTTTGCTGCACGTAAATTCAGACCGGAAACCGTCCGAAATCGAACACGTCTACCTCAAAGATGCCGCTAAACTACGCCCCGACATGAAGAGTGCTCAGTAGCGGATGTTGATGGCCCGCGAATATCAGTGGTCAAAATGAAAAGCCGCTGACGAAACTGACGGTGGCGATTGACGCTGCAAGTTGCAGCAGCAGCAGGGCTCGCCACGCCCCGGGGTTAAGTCCGACGCGATTCATAAGCAACAATCGACCACAACTGACGACAATCCAGGGAGTCAGAAAGCACCACAGTCGAGCAGCTTCGCCCTGGTTTTTACCGGACAGCCACAATGCCATCAGCACCAGCGTTGTCGCCAGCAAAAATGCGGCGTGGTTTCGTTCAGTCGATGAAGAATCGGCTCGTTTGCGAAAATCGCAAACCGCCTGCCGTACCCCAAACATCGCAAGAACAAAAACGGGCAGGCCAACAGCCAGCATCAGTTCCACGGGATTGACCAGTAACCACTTGTACCACGTCCTTTGAAACTGTTCATAGAACCCGGCGTGGTTGGTCAGATTAAGACGCCAGACATTGAAAATGTTACAGTCTGTTGAAACGTTCCACGCGAAACAGCACGCAACAATAGTTGCCACACAGACGATACCGGCGACTGCATCGCGTCTTAAAGTCTTATTGAGAATGAAGCGCGCACCGTGCTCGCACGCTGCCCGTAGCGACAACGGAGCGTCTCGGCGATTCGAACGTTCCACTTCTTTCACTTTGCCACGCCATTGGGTCAAGGGCGAAGCCCTTGTTAAGGTTTCTCCGTTCGAAATTACCGCTCGAATTAGCGCGTACACGACCAAAACGACCGGGATTGGCAGATGCGCTAAACTCAGCATCATCCCGAACCATAGGATGGCCCCTGCTGGAATCGCCCAAAGAACTTTCCGTCCACCAGACATTGCCAACACTGCCAATGCCAAACTTGCAGTGCAGGTCAACGGAAACAGAACATCAGACTTCGGCAAAAATACGGCAAGACAAGGCAGGGTCGGCCACAGGCAACAAATCTTCCAGGTGGTCTCGATATCAAAATACTGACGACACAACAGCACCAGGGGTAGAATCGTCAAAACGACGGCGATGCTGCTTAACATCGATAGCAGGTGCAATGCAGCCAACTGGTTTTCCTTAAGACGCGGAGCATAGTTGGCTTCTGCTTCGACAACTCGAAAGGCCTGTCGCGTTGCCGAATTTTCCAGTCCATTCAGTATTGAAACCAAACGAGGATAAGACTCACAGACATTCAGGCACGCTTTGCTAAGCAAAAACAGGCCCGGTGGGTGAGTTCCCACATGCAGAACCTCTCCCTGTTTCATCCGACTTTCATAGCCGCGCAGAAACTCACGGGTATCTTTGATTTCGTTGACGGCTTCAAAAAAGTATCCAGACGACGACGGATCATAAAGAACCCAATATGGCTTCAGGTCACGATGCCCGGATGGCGCTGCCTGCTGTACGCTGTTCAGCCAGAAAGCACTACCAATCAACAAGATGCCAAAAGAGCAAAAAGCTCGAAATCGAGTTGCGTTGGCCGAAGGCTTGGCAAGAACGGCCACTGCGAAGAAAACCGCACCACCAATAATGGGGATCAGCAGTCGATCAAGGGCTTCAACGGGATTCGCATTCCACGTGTGGCGTTCCCATACCCATTCACCACTCACGCCCAAAGGCACGACATCAAATGTCAAAAACGCTGCCGACAGGGCAGTGGCGATTGAAAGGATTGTAATCTGACGGCGGTTCACGTGTTCGAATCAGAAAAAGGAGTGAGCTGCAGTGAACTACGCTGGAATATTTGCGTGCCAGAACAAAAAAGCCCTTCAAGAGCAATATCTCCTGAAGGGCTTCGAACTCAAACCAATTGACCGGAAGAATTACTGATTACGACCGGTTTCTTGTCCGAAAATCATGAAAGAGCCACCTCCGCCGCCACCGCTGGACGGATTCAGAATGTAATCTGCCTCCAACGCTTTCTGGATGCGAGACTTCGCCTGAGCCAGGTGAGCGGCTGTGTACGGATCGTGTCGATCGGCACCACCAGCTTCCGCACCTTCAATTGCTTTCACAATCTGCTTCAGGTTATCCGCTGCCAACATGGAAATAGCCTTTGAAGCCGCACTTGAACCGCCGCCTGGCAGAGCCAGATCAATCAGTCGTTCAACGTGTTCTCGCTGCAGGTTACGTCGCAGGCTGGAAATCATCGGCTTGCGAGAAGTGAACTTGCCCTTGGATTTGTCTTCCAGTTCCGACCAGATTTTCTTAGACACGTCGCCAAGCAGTTCTGGCAGAGTCAACGTATCCTGATCTTCAGGCACTCGGAATTCGTTATCGTAGACTCGTTTCAAAGTCGTCGGATTCATCAACATGGTCAGCGCTGAGGTTTGAATTCCCATAATCCGATCATGAATTGGCCATGTAGATTCGGAACCGAACGATCGATTATCCATCCACTTGTCCAGGCCCATCGCATTCACAAGTTCCGGCGTCAGACCGAAGGCTTTGTCGTCGAAAGTATTGTCCAGAACGAACCTGATCGCTTTTCGCTGTTGTTCGGCAGGCACAACTTCAACGGGCATTTTACCGTTGGGATCGCCCTTCTTGTGACGATAAATAAATGCACCACCAACCCAGTTGGCCATCATCGACACAGCTCGGGTCTGCATTGATAAAGTCAGCTCATAACCGTACCGAATTCGGTCCCAGCTGTCGCCATCTTTGATGAACTCTGAAAGCAACTTGCCACGATGGTGGTTAGACAAACGCACCTGAGTTTCAGCGTAGTCCAATGGATCTTTGCTGAAGTCATAACGTCGAGCAAATGGGTCCGGGCCACTCGTGTCTTCGTCAGTTCCGAACGCCAATTCTGGTTCAGCACAACGAGCCAACACTTTTTTCGGGTCGTCGAACGTGTAACCGTATTCAATTGCCCACATATCATACGGGCCAATTCCAGTCATGCACCAGTCGCCCTGAACCTCACCAGCGCCCATGTTTACATTGGCAGCCATATAGTCCATAACGGTGGCACCCAGCTGTTTTTTCCCTTTGAAGTCCTCGCTGTTGATCTCAGCCATCGTGTACAGACCGGACCCCTTAAAGTTATGACGCAGACCCAATGTATGCCCAACTTCGTGAGCGACAAGGTGAGCAACCAGTGGACCAACGAATGATTCCGGCATGCCATCCAGCATCTGCTCTTTAGGAGCGTCGTCTTTTTTCTTCTCTTCCTTTTTCTCGTCGTCTTTCTTTTCGTCCGTATCGCCGTCCTTCTTTTCGTCTTCCTTCTTCTCTTCGTCCTTCTTCTCTTCCTTGGCAGATTCGTCAAGCAAGGCAAAGCTCATCTTCATAAGAGCAAGGTCGAATGACATTCCCTGCGACGCCATGCACATGCCATTTGTCTGGCTTGTACGTCCTACAAGCCCATCGAATTCATCATCGCCCATCAGCGTTGGATCAGCGTTGCCCATGGCGTAGCCAGCCATCGGCAGACGACTTTCCAACGCGATTTGCTGAGCGATCAGCTTTCGATCTGATGGAGCCGCCAGTCGCATGCGAGGATCCCAATCAGGATGATCTGCCAGCCACGCCAGCGTTTCCGGCCCGAAACCTTCCATTGCAACTTTCGGTAACAGTTCGTTGAACTGACTTTGGTAATGTCGAATCCAACCATCCGTCAACACGATGTCTGCATCAAGAATCTGACCTGTTAGAGGATTGACTCGGCTTGGACCAATGGCGGTTCCAATATCGTTGTTCAACCAACGTACAAAGTTGTAGTTCACATCTTCAGGGTCTTTGTCCATGTGAGCACCGGACGCTTCATCCTGGTAGTAAACCTCAATTGCATCAGAGATACCAATATTTTCGAAAGCCTTGTTCCAGGACAGAATTCCGTCCTTCACCCAGCGTCGATACCGAATCGGAGTTGTGTGCTCAATGTAGAAGACCAGAGGTTGTTTAGGAGGACTAAGCTTTAACTTCGGATCTGCCTTCTCAATGTTCCATCGATTGACGTATCGGATTCTGGTTTCGCGATCGTTGTATTTAGCCAGATCCGAGTAACTGGTTGTGAAGTAACCAACTCGCTGGTCAGCTACGCGAGGCTTGTAGCCCGATGATGCCGGAATTTCGCTCACGGAATAGTGAAGCCGCTTCATATTTCCACTAATGGATGGCACCTCAAATGCAACTTCGACATTTTCCTTGAATGCCTTGGCTGTGGCAATGGAATACACACCAAACATTGCAGACTTCGCGGTGCGACCTTCATTTCCAAAGAATGTTGTCGCGTTCCCCACAAACAATGCATCCAGGTCAATGACAGGACCTCCACCTGGGCCGATGGTTACGATAGGAACATCCAGCAACATTTGATCGGTGAAAAGTCTTTTCACTGAAGATGAGGCTTCTTTGTCACCTTCCGCTCGAATGTCAATTTCCGGCAGCATAAGTGCCAAGCGCTTATCATACTTTCGCCAGTAAACATACATGTCGTTGCCCTGTAGCCCGGCATACGTGTCGCCGCTGGCCAGGGTTAGAGCAATGTAATACTTCTTCGCAGCGAATGTGCGAGGAAGTTCGGCATACATCTGGCCGTCTTTTTCTCGCGTGTACAAGGTGTACATCGGAACGATGTTTGCCTTCGTGACGACCTTTTCGTAGCCCTCAAGAATTTTTGCGTGGGGTGGAAAGTCATCCTTGGCATCAGTTTGAGCATTCACCACAGCCGTGGTGTTTGCGAAGGTCATTGTCAACAGCACAAAAGCTGCCGACTTTCGGACAAATTGCATTCTTGAACTCTCCCAGGTACAGGGCGGATGAAATTTAATCGAACAGACTCGGCTGAGCTTTGATGGATGAAGAATCAGAAGGCAGCCGATCGCAGTTCGTCAGGGCAGGAATCTCCACGCTTGAGCATACCCCCCAGCGTGCCAAAGTTGAAGTTAGGTGATACAGAAAGGCCAGCTAGTCCACAAAGAAAGGGTTCTGCGTCGGCTAACAAGATTTATCGCTGCCGAGCCCCCATTCAGAAGGTTCTATGCCGACCGAAGTACTTTTCGTAGTACAAAAATGCGGCAAACTCATCCAGAATCTCAAAATCCGATTCTTCCGGAGCTATGGCATTCCAGAAGCCACCAACGAAAACAGGCGACACCGAAGTGCCGCCTGTTTCAAATTTTCTTTGCGATGACTCTGAAATTTAGTTCAAAGTCTCGCTGCCTGGTTTCCAGTTGCATGGGCAAAGCTTGTCAGTTTGCAGAGCGTCCAAAACTCGCAAAACTTCGTCGACATTGCGGCCTACGCCCAGGTCATGTACGGCCAACCACCTAAGCGAACCATTTGGGTCAATCAGGTAGACGCCTCGATAGGCGATGCCCTTCTCTTCGTCCAGAACGTCGTATGCCTTCGACAATTCGTGATTCACATCGCCAATCATCAGATACTTCAATTCGCCAAGATCGTCGTGAGAATCGCACCAGCCTTTGTGCGAGTAGACGCTGTCTGTGCTGGCTGTCAAGACAACGGTTTCTCGATCGTCAAATTCGCCCAGTGCCTTATTGAAGGCCACAAGTTCCGTTGGACAGACAAAGGTGAAGTCCAGCGGATAGAAGAATAGACAAACCCATTTGCCGCTGTAATCCGACAACTTCAGATCTTTGAACTGATTGTCACCACCATCTTTGGTGCGGTCGTATGCCTGCAGGGCAAGATCCAAACCTGGGGCCGCATGGCCGACTTTGATACCCATTATCGTTTCCTCAAGAAAAAGCAGTTCTGCTTCAAAGTAAATCAAAGGAGAGCGACGACGTTTCACCCAGACGTCCGTTCCGGCGCCGGTCGCTACATCCGTGTGGCGAGTATAGAATCGCGATGTTGCAGTTCAAGGGATGCACTCACCGATTATCAAACAGCAATCACATCTTTCCCAACCCACGGACGAAGAACCTCAGGAACCACAACGCTTCCGTCGGCCTGTTGATAGTTCTCCAGAATCGCAATGATGGCTCGGGCACAGGAAATGGCCGTCCCGTTCAAAGTGTGAACGTACTGAGTTCCCTTTTTATCAGGCGACTTGCAGCGAATGTTCAGGCGTCTGGCCTGATAATCGGTGCAGTTCGAAGCGGACGTCACTTCGCCGTAGCTTCCGCCGTCTCCGCGCCCGGGCATCCAGGCTTCCAGATCGTATTTTCGGTAGGCGGGGCCTCCCAGATCTCCAGTTGCCGTATCGATCAGACGATAGTGCAGTCCCAAGGCCTGAAAGATCTCTTCTTCAATACGAACAATTTCCTGGTGCACCGCATCAGACTGTCCGCTATCCGGGCTTGTAAATGCGAACATTTCCACCTTGGTGAACTGATGTACGCGATAGATACCGCGTGTACTTCTGCCGTGCGATCCAGCTTCTGTGCGGAAACAATGCGACAAACCGGCAAACTTTAACGGCAATTCGCTGATGTTCAGAGTCTGATCTTTCAGAGCACCGCCAAGCGTAATTTCTGCGGTCGCGACAAGGCTTAAGTCTGTGTTGGCGATCGAATAAATCTGAGTCTCATCGCCGCGTGGATTAAACCCAATACCTTCCAACACGGAATCTCGAGCGACGTCGGGAGTCGTGTACAACGTGAAGCCTTCGCTGCGAAGCTTTGACAGCGCAAATTGCACTAACGCCATTTCCAGCATGACGGCATCGTTCTTCAGGTAATAGAAACCGTGGCCTGCCACGCGAGACCCTGCTTCGAAATCAATCAGGTCCAGCTTCGCGGCAATTTCCACGTGGTCCAACGGCTTGAAATCGAATTCCGGCTTCTTGCCACCGAAGCGAACTTCCGCCGCATCATCTTCGCCACCCACAGGAACGTCTGGGTGAGTCATGTTTGGAATCTGCGCTTGCTCACTGCGCAGCTCTTCTTCGACGGCTTTTTGCTGCGATTCAACTTCAGAAATCTGTTCGCGAAGTTGCTTGCCAAGTTCGATCAGCTGGGGGCGTTCTTCTGCGCTGGCTTTCGGAATCTTGCCTGACGCTTCCTTCTGTTGGCGACGCAGTTCGTCGCCAGCGACGATTAGTTTATTACGTTCGTCTCGAAGACGCACGACTGCTTCCACATTGACGGTCACGCCACGTGCTTTGCAGTTTTGCTCAACTTCTTCACGATGGTCGCAGATGAACTGCAGATCCAACATATCTGTATCCTTTAAGGTGTATCTGTTCGATTAGTGATTAATTGAATTTTCGACGGGCCGCCGATTAGCCGCCCCCCTTGGCACAACTTTTGTCCGCCGTAGACCAACACTAGAGCGTTGATTTTCAGCGTGACACCTCCGACAGCTTCTGCCAAAGGTGAGCACTTGCCAGAATCCCGTTATGAAAATCGGCAACGTGAATATGTTCATCAGGGCTATGAAGATTGTCCGTGTTCCGTCCCCAGCCCAGCAGCAATGTATCGATTCCCAAAATCTGCTGAAAGCTGGAAACAACGGGGATTGATCCGCCTTCACGAATGAAAACAGGCGGTTTCCCAAATGCCGACTCAACAGCCGCACTCGCCGCAGTAATCCAGACACTATTGGGATCGAAGACGAACGCTGAGCATCCGTGGAAGCTGGTAAATTTGAACTTCAATCCGGCAGGACACTGCGACTCAACGAAGGTTTCCAGAGAACTCAAAATTTTCTCCGGTTGCTGCCCGGGAACAAGTCGGCACGTAATCTTGGCGGTCGCCGTTGACGGCACAATCGTTTTGGGACCTTCGCCCGTGTAGCCGCTGAACATTCCATTGATGTCGCAGGTTGGTCGAGCCCAGCGACGCTCCAGAGTGCTGAAGCCGGCTTCTCCAAAAGCAGCCCCGCTGCCAATTTCCGCCAGAAACGAATCTTCAGAAAACGGCAACTCGGCAAACTGCTCTCGTTCTTTCGCCGACAGTTCCAGCACATCGTCATAGAAGCCCGGAATCTGAACCTTCCCGTCTGCCCCCACAAGGCTGCCGCAGATTCGAGCCAACGCGTTGGCTGGATTAGCAATACTGCCGCCGTAAATTCCGCTGTGAAGATCTTTCTTCGGCCCAGTCAGTTTTACCTCAGCCGCAACGATACCTCGCAAGCCGTAAGTGATTGCCGGAATTCCATCGCCGTACTGGCTGGTGTCGCTAATGACGGCAACGTCAGCTTTCAGTCGCTCTTTGCTGCTTTCCAGAAAGCAATCAAGGTTATCGCTGCCGACTTCTTCTTCGCCTTCGATCAGGAACTTCACATTCACGGGAAGCTTGCCAGTGGAAGTCACCCACGCCTCAATCGCCTTCAGGTGCGTAAACACCTGTCCTTTATCGTCCGTTGCTCCGCGAGCAAAGATTTTCCCGTCGCGAATCTGAGGTTCGAAGGCAGGTGTTGTCCACAGGTTCAACGGATCGGGCGGCTGAACATCGTAATGCCCATAAACCAGCACGGTAGGCAACGATGGGTCTTCAATACGTTCTCCATAAACGATTGGGTGGCCCTTTGTGGAAATAATTTCCGCCTGCAATCCGGCTGCAACCATTGCCTTTTGAACAAACTCTGCACAGACCTGCATTTGAGGCTTGAAAGCAGAATCGGCACTTACGCTGGGAATGCGCAGAAATTCAAACAACTGATCCATTGCCAACTGCTGATTGTCATGCAGTGATTTCAGAACGGCTTCCATGGAATTACATTTCGTCGTTAATGTCAAAAATGAATGATCAGGTGGGAGTTGACCAGGACACTGAGCCTTGATGTGCAAACCCGCATGAAAAGCAAAATTCCAGCTAAGCTTAATCAGCGGTGCTGACAGCAACGCAACGCGGCATATTCCCACCAAACAGGAACGCACCAAGCAAAAACAATTTAAATGGATAGCGCCATGTCTCAATGAGCCGCAGGGCGTTAGCCCCGGTTTTCTCCGTGATCCGCACTAACCGGGGCTAACGCCCTGCGGCTGATGTGGGTGACAGAAATACTGACCTTTCATTGAAACGGGCGATGTCCAGTTAGAGTACTTATTGCAGGGAACATGTTCACGTTGAGTCAAGTTTTCTGGGCGACT
The DNA here is from genome assembly GCA_937916515.1 of uncultured Planctomycetaceae bacterium. GTDB lineage: Bacteria > Planctomycetota > Planctomycetia > Planctomycetales > Planctomycetaceae > Fuerstiella. Next base: position 19,277 of record CALFSX010000306.1, read on the forward strand.
TAGTCGCGTTTCCGAGCGATAGCTCGAATGGTCTGACACGGCCTCGTTAGAATCGTACCTCAAATGACGCACGCAAGGTGCACACATCTTTTTCCGTAGCGACAACGGAGCGGCTCGGCTATTAAAACGGCCTACCCGCTTCACCTTACCCACGCCACCCGGGCAAGGGCGAAGCCCTTGTTAATTTTGGATGTCATAGCAAACAATGATTTCCTGATCGCGGAGATACAACCGGCCATTTGCGATGACCGGATGAGTCCAGACCTTGCCCCTGGTCGATCGTTGTTCAGTTTGAGGAGCCAGCACAAATCGACCGTGCTCTTTCCAGCCTTCCGAAGTGACTTCTGCCAGCACACATGTTCCGCTTTGCTCATCAAGGCAGTACATCATTCCATCCGCAATAGCGATCGCACCTTTGCCGAGTTTACTTTTTTCATTCCAGATCATTTCGCCCGACACCATGTTTTGACAAATCCAACCAGGGCCTTCACTGTGCCCATAGATGAATTCACCAACACGAATGACTCCGCCATGATGATTCTTCATCACTTTGTTGTCGTAGAGTTTCTCAACGTTATTTTCAGCATCGACTTTCAGACACATACAACCAGCGCCATAACCAGACGTGACATACACGTAACCGTCGTGATAAATCGGAGTTGGAATGACGGCCGTCCGACCAAGTGGCCATTCAGCGTCCCAGAGTTTCTGACCATCATTATCCAGACCAAAAACTTTATTTTGAGTCAGCTGAATGTACTGGTGCTTACCGAAATGATCGACCGCGATGATTGACGAATAATGAGCACCTTCCGTGACGCCAGCAGATTGCCACTTCTTTTCCCCCGACTTCAGATCAAACGCAACAACGGTGCCCTGATCTCCACCTGGAGTACACAGCACCAGATCTCCGTCAACCAACGGTGATTCGGAATAGCCCCATTTGGGTACGCTGCCACCCAGTTCAGTCATCTCTGCAGACCACTTGATGTCACCTTGCAATGTCGCGCACACCAGTCGGCCGTTTCCACCCAATCCGACAACAAGATCACCGGCAACCGTCGGCGTTCCTCGAGGTCCGTCGCCCCAACCGTTTTCCAATCGCTGACCAATTTCTGTCTTCCACAATCTCTTCCCCGATGTTGCATCAAATGCCATCAGGAATTCCTGCTGACCGTCTGCTCCCATCGTATAAAAACGGTCTGCCACAACAGCGAAACCGGAATACCCGAGTCCCGCTTCTTTCGATACCCAAACCGCAGCAGGGCCATCGGCAGGCCATTCTTTTACCAGGCCCGTTTCAGAACTCAGACCATCACGATGAACGCCTCGCCACGTTGGCCAGTCGGCAGCGTGCGCGGAATCCAGAACGACAAGGCAAACAGCAAGCAAACAGTATTTCATAGGTAACTCAAATGATTGAATCTTGAGGCAACACGTGCTGAACAAACGACGGCAGAATCAAAGACGTTTAAGACTTGTTCAAAATTATCTGCGTTGACGATGCACGCAACTTTCCCGAACGACCGCTCGGTTCTGAGCCGCCAACATGAACTTCATCAGGTGGCAGGAAACGCCAACTGTAAGCTTCTGATGAACGAATCAAACCGCAAACTGCCCGCCTGCCAGTCTTGCGGCGAGAGTCCCGGAAAGTCTAACAATTCTGCTGAAACGTGTCACCGAGGCCAACCGGGTTCCACGGAATTCCTCATTTGTCGCACCGTTGGCAGTATTTGAGCCAGGAATTTCAGGTTTCGTTGAGCCAGCGTTTGCCATTAAGGCGTCAACTGCGGGTAGAATGAGGCTACAGCTAAGAAGACTGCATCGCCCTGAATTCGGCAATGATCAAACACAGGGAGCTTCGCTTCGATGATTGACTTCAAATCCTACCAGCCTGAAAACAACGCGGATGTTCTGGTTGTTGAATTATCCGGCAGACTGGATTCAGAATCAGCCGAAACGTTCTTTGAACGGCTTGAACAGGAATTGAAAGCCGGGCACAACAAGTTGATTTTCGACTGCAAATTGCTCACGAATATCTCCAGCCTTGGTTTTGGCATGATGATGCGAGCACACTCACGGCTGAAACAGGCGGGTGGTGCGGTTCGATTTTCTCGGCTGGAAGGCTTCATTGAAGAAGCCTTCCAGATCGTGGGATTCAACAAGCTGTTCGAGAATTTTCGCAGCATCGAAGACGCCGCCGCTTCGTTCGACTGATAGCGCTCGGCGCCGCTGGATGCCTGCAAAAACCAATGACCGTTCGATGAAACAGGTACGGTACTTCCGTCGCGCGTTCGCAGTGAATGACGCACGTCCACGCCAGTTCGCCGGCAAAAGCGTGGTTACCACGGTCGCATGGCTGTTTCACGCGGCGCTTCCTGAAGCAGATGGGATATTTGCCTGGCAATCTACAATTTCCGATTTCGCCTGGTTGCTGCGCGCCTTATCATCGATGCCCTCGAAAAGTTAACAACAACCGCTCACATTCCACTTCATCAAGTATCTCGCCATGCGTACTGCACTCCCCGTTTTTCTGGCCGCGTGCTTGCTGACTTCCGCAGTCGCTGCAGATCAAAAAGTTCAGCTTGCAGCCGACCCCAATCTTTCACCGGACGGCAAGTCGCTGTTGTACGCCCACAACGGCGATATTTTCAAAGTCGCCACAAAGGGCGGGCGAGCGGTCAAACTGACTTCGCACTTCGCAAACGACAGCCAGCCCCATTATTCGCCAGATGGAAAGTCGATTGCATTCATCAGCAATCGCACCGGCAGCCAGCAGGTATTCGTGATGAATGCCGCCGGCGGCGAACCGACTCAGCTTACGTTTCACACCGAAGGGTTCTCACTGCACGATTGGTATCCCGACGGCAAGCACCTGCTTGTGTCTGGCAATCGAGATCACTTCTGGAAATCGTCGTCGCGATTTATGAAGATCAGCGCAACGGAGCGCTCCACAGAAAAAGTACTATTCAACGACTACGGAGACGAAGGCAAAGTCAGCCCCGACGGCAATCGCATTCTGTTTGTTCGTGAGGGAGAACGCTGGTGGAGAAAAGGATACACGGGATCACGGTCGGCTCAAATCTGGCTGTTCGACACCACCGACAACAGCTTCACAAAAGTCGTGGACACTCCCGCCGGAGATCGCTCGCCCGTATGGGCTGCCGATGGCGAACACTTTTTTTACTGCAGCTCTGATGGTGCAAAAAATGGGGCTCGCAATTTGTGGCAGTTCGACCTTCAATCAAAAACACCGAAACAGATCACTCACTTCGAAGACGACCTTGTAGCCACACCCACAATTTCGGCAGACGGCAAAACGATCGTCTTCGCGCACCTGTTCGACCTGTACCACCTTTCATTGAACAAGAAGTCCACGCCAACAGAAATCAAAATCCGAACCAGAACAGACGACCTGCAGTCGGACGAACATCGCCGCACCCTGACAACAGCAAGCGACGCAGCATTCAGCAGCGACGGGCTGGAAGTCGCCCTTATCGCGGGCGGCGATCTGTGGGTGATGGAAACGGTGCTGAAAGAGCCCGTGCAAATCACTTCGACTTCAGAATTCGAAAGTGATCCGCTATTCATCCATGATGACAATGCCATTGTATTTGTGGGCTGGAAAGATGGTCAGGCAGATATCTGGAAGGCAGAACGAACCAATCCGGACAAGTACTGGTGGCAGAATTCAGAATTCCAGCTGACTCAACTCACAGACGACGCAGAACTTGAATCCAACCTGCAACTCAGCCCAAACGGGCAGGACCTCGCGTATGTTCGAGGACGCGGAGATCTTTGGATTCGAAACTTCAAAACCAGCGTGGCAACGCAATTGGTCGATTCATTTTCATCGCCGAGCTTTGACTTTTCCCCCGACGGAAAGTGGCTGGTCTATTCTAACCAGGACGACAACTTCAACTACGACATCTGGATTGCTCCGATTGATAAGTCATCCGCTGCAGTCAACGTTTCACGCCACCCAGACAACGAATACGGCCCAAAATGGTCGTCAGACGGCAAAATCATTGCCTTCAGCGGGCGACGCAATGAAGACGAAACCGACATTCACTATTTGTATCTGGCGGAAGCAGATGACGACACCGGCAGCCGCGACCTGAGCTTAAAGAAGACGATCGAAGCATTTGAGAAAGCTCGCAAGAAGCCGGCCCGTCCAGCCGTTGACCCCAAAGCCGCCGCAAAGTCGGCAAATGATCAACCCGCTGGAACGAAGGAACCTGAAACAAAGGCCTCCGCACAAAATAGCGTCGCCGACAAAGACGCCGCTGAAGAAAAATCCGAAAAGGACAAGGCGAACGACACCAGTCCAAAACTTCCCGAAGTCCACATCGATTTTCACGACATTCATCGTCGGCTAAGAACCATTTCCAATTCCAATAGCTCAGAACGAGTACTCGGTTGGACTCCGGATGGCAAAACGCTTTTGTTCACAGGGACGGTCAAATCTGAATCGGGCACTTATTCAGTAACTTTCCCTTCAAGCCTGACTCCCAAAAAGATCACAACAAGCTCCGGCTCTATCAAGGGCTGGCTGAAGTCTCCTGATCGAATTTTGTGGCTGGTGAACGGAATCCCATCTGTGCAGGCACTTTCCGGTGCAGGAACCGGCTACACATTCAACGCGTATCAGCAGCTTAGCAAGTCAGATCGTTTTCGAGCTGGCTTTGAAACGGCGTGGCGGGTGATGCGAGATTCATGGTACGACGAAAACTTTGGAAATCACAACTGGGATAAAGTTCGCCGCAAATACGTAGGCGCGGCTGCGACGGCGATCGACGAATCGTCATTCTCAACCGTCATCAGCCTGATGTTGGGCGAACTTAACGGCTCACACCTGGGATTCTATCCGCGCAGCAGCCTCTCGCCAAAAACAGAAGGCTTAGACGACTGGACGCCCACAACAGTTCATCTGGGTGTTCGCTTTGATGACAACTTCAAAGGCCCTGGCCTGAAAGTAAAAGACGTCATTCCCGATGGCCCCGCTGAAGACGAAGACAGTATCATCAAGCCAGACGAAATCATCCTTAGCATCGACGGAACCCCCGTTGATCCAGACTTCGATTTGACCAAAGTGCTAAACGGAAACAGCCGCAGAGACGTCATATTGCAGGTCAAAGCAATTGATGAAGCAGGCACGGAACGCAAGGTTACCATTCGCCCAACCAGCTATGCTGCCGTGCGGTCCGCTCTGTATCAAAAGTGGCAGGACGACAACCGAGCATTGGTATCAGCAACTGCCTCAAACATTGGCTATCTGCATATTCAGGGAATGAACCAGGCCAGCTTTCTGGAATTCGAACGCGAACTCTATGACGTTGGCTACGGTAAAGATGCTCTGATTATTGACGTGCGAGACAATGGTGGCGGTTCCACAGCCGATCATCTGCTAACCGCGCTCACTCAGCCAGACCACGCCATCACCGTGCCTCGTGGCGGTGGCCCGGGATATCCGCATGACCGTCGAGTGTACGCGACTTGGAACAAGCCGATCCTGGTGATGTGTAATCAGAACAGTTACAGCAATGCAGAAATCTTCAGCCACGCCATCAAGAATCTGGGGCGCGGCAAACTGGTGGGAGTCGCGACGGCAGGTGGAGTCATCAGCACCGGATCAGCAACCGTGATGGACGTGGGAACCGTGCGCCTTCCGTTTCGAGGCTGGTTTGTGAAAGACACGGGCGAAGACATGGAACTGAATGGAGCCGTCCCCGATTTCATCGTCTGGCCCGAACCCAACGAACTGCCCAACGGCACCGACCGACAACTGTCAAAGGCAATTGAGGTGCTGAAAGAAGAAATCGAAGCCTGGAAGGCGATCCCGAAACCGGAACTACGCAAAGCCACGGAACGCTAATTCACCTGCATCCAACGCGTTATGCCACGTCGCTCAGTCTGCTCAACCACGTGGAAGACGCTGTTATTTCGGAAGCGTTGAGGACGATTGTAGAACGGAAAGGGTGGCCGTTGTTGCAGCGAGGCACGGCGAAACTACGGAGTTTCCTTCGCAAGTTCAGCCCAACCCCGACCACCCCAGATGCGTAAAACCTACACGGCGAACCCGCCCGTCATGTTGCAATCTGTCTGCCGCTATTGAGAAATCTCCGACGTCGCATACGATGCTGCTAATCCTCCCGGAAGTGAAGGATAGAACTTTCGCAAGGAATGTAGCTTGCTAATTCGCGTTTGGAACCAATGGCCATGACGACAGAAAACCTGAATGACGTTCTTAACGGACTGATGCAGCGCTATCGCGAACGAGTACCGGACGTCGGCAAAGTTCTGTCGTTGATGTTAAGCCACAATCTCATAAACGACTTTGCCGACATTGAAAATGACCACATCGCGTTTCGAACAATGGGTGTTCCGCAATTGGGCATTCAATCGTTCGAAAAGATTTTTCTGCACCTGGGCTACGAACGCAAAGACGCCTACCACTTCGAAGGGAAGAAGCTGGACGCGTTTTGGTACTCGCCCCCCGGACCTCAATTTCCCAGAATCTTCGTGAGCGAATTGCGAGTCCACGATTTGTCCGACGAAGCTCAGCGGATCATTCTGTCGTACACCAACGAAGTGGCCAGCGATCCGGTCGATCAACTGGACCTCAACGATCCCACTGCAATTGATACTTTCCTGCACACTCCCTTATGGCGAACACCAACGCTGGCAGACTATCAACGACTCGCCGAAGAAAGCGAATACGCGTCATGGGTGATCTTCAATCGATACTACTTGAATCATTTCACAATCAGCATCCACAACCTGCCTGCTCCCTATGACACAGTCAGCAAATTCAATGAACTGCTGGAATCCAATGGTGTGCGGCTAAACAGTGCGGGCGGGAAAATTAAAACCAGCGGTGATGGCTTGCTGATTCAAAGTTCAACGGTTGCCGAAATGGTGAATGCTCAGTTCGACAACGGCAACGGCGGCACGGTGCAACATTCTATTTCGGGTTCTTATGTTGAATTCGCTGAACGTCGAATCCTTCCGGAATTTTCCAACCTTCCCGCCGATCAGAGAACTCGCCATCACCGCCGTGATGGCTTCGAAACCAGCAATGCAGATAAGATCTTCGAAAGCACCTACAGCGAACAAACTCACAGTCAATCGTGAACGCGCTCATCAAAACGAAACACATCAAGCCATGAAGTCACTTCTGGACAAGCTGAACATTGCCGCCGTCAACGCAGGAGCGTGTACAGGGCAGGGCCAATGGATAAACGATCCACACGGAGAAAAGCTAACGTCATTCAACCCAACAACCGGGGAACCAATTGCCGACGTCGTGATGGCGACGACAGAAACGTACAACAAAGTTGCTAACGAAGCTGTTTACAACTTCAAATCGTGGCGTTCTGTGCCGGCTCCCGTGCGAGGCCAGGTGATTCGCGATCTGGGCGAACGACTGCGAGAACTTCGCGAACCGCTGGGAGAAATGGTCTCTCTGGAAATGGGGAAGATTCGAGCGGAGGGCATCGGCGAAGTTCAGGAGATGATCGATGTCTGCGATTTCGCCGTTGGCCTTTCCCGACAACTGTGCGGACAAACGATGCATTCCGAACGCCCGGGACACCGTATGTATGAACAATGGCATCCGTTGGGCCCCGTTGGAATCATCAGTGCTTTCAACTTTCCGGTGGCGGTCTGGGCATGGAACGCAGCGTTAGCCGCCGTTTGTGGAGACACATTGATCTGGAAACCATCGCTGCAAACTCCGCTCGTTTCCATCGCCGTTCTACACATCTGTAATCAGGTCATGGTCGATCATCAGCTAAGCGGAATCTTCAACCTGATCATCGGCGACAACGCAAATGTCGCCACCACAATGGTTAACGATCCGCGACTTCCATTGATCAGCTTTACCGGATCATGTGCCGTCGGCAAACAGGTCGCTCAAGCTGTGGCCAGCCGCATGGGCAAATCACTATTGGAACTCGGCGGCAACAACGCGATCATCGTGGCGGCCGACGCCGACATGGATCTTGCTGTGCGAGCAATCGTGTTTGGAGCAGTCGGCACAGCCGGACAACGCTGCACCAGCACTCGACGCGTATTTGCACAAAAAGCGATTGCCGCTGATCTGGCTGAACGGCTTGTCAAAGCATACTCGCAAATCTCAATCGGCGATCCACTATCCACCTCAACGCTGATGGGACCACTTATCACTGAATCTGCCGTTAACACTTATCACGACGCCATCAAAGCTGCCGTGGCTGAAGGCGGAAAAGTCATTTGCGGAGCAGCCAACGCGAATCTGCCCGCCGGTAACTTTATCGAACCAACAATCATCCGCATGCCAGCGCAGACGGCTCAGGTGAAACAAGAAACATTTGCTCCGATCCTGTATCTCATGGAATTTGAAACACTGGAAGAAGCCATGAATCTTCAAAACGACGTACCGCAGGGATTGTCCAGTGCGATCTTCACCACAAGCCTGCAAACGTCAGAAACGTTCCTGTCTTCGGTGGGCAGCGATTGTGGAATTGCCAACGTGAATATCGGCACTAGTGGAGCAGAAATCGGCGGCGCGTTCGGCGGTGAAAAAGACACCGGAGGCGGCCGCGAATCCGGTTCCGACTCATGGAAGGTCTACATGCGTCGCCAGACCAACACCATCAACTACAGCAACAACTTACCACTCGCACAAGGCATCGAATTCGGATAACTACAGTAGGGTGGGCACTGCCCACCAGCCACAGAGGGCCGAGACATTGGTGAGCGATGCCCACCCTATTGCTACTAATCTTTTCAGCCACTGTCCAACGCAGCATCAATCATTGCCGAATGGGTCATCAGTAGCGTCGGCTTGTGGTGCCGCCAATCCCCTGGGGCGCTCCGGTGTGTTCGGTGCTTTTCCCTCACCAGTATTAATGGCTTCGACGGATCGGCTTTGCTGAGCTGCCGCGCGTCGGGCTGCCAAAGCGGTTGCGTAACGTTTCAGTTCTTCTGAACCAAGGCCGCCATCTTTGTCCGCATCAAACGTCAAGGCGAAGCGAAGAATTTGAGCGGCATCCAGAGGGCTTCCCTGCACACCATCGCCAGTGCGACGACCACCAGCAGGCCTGTTTGCCCCGGGTCTGTTCTGACCGGGGCCGCCGCCAGATCTTCCGGCTCGTCCACCATGACCGGCGGGCGATTGAGCTTCGGCTGGGGACTCCGCCATTCTGGATTGTTGAGCCAATGCTTCCACAGCAGAAAGTTCGCCAGTGTCCAGCTTGCCGTCAGAGTTCGCATCATGCTTAGACAGCAATTCCGCAAGTTTTCCCGGCAGTTCCTTCGAATCCAAAAAGCCATCGCCATCACGATCCAGCGACATCATTCGAGTTACATAGGCCGAATCCGAGCTCACAGTACCCGAACTCACCAACTGCCCGGATGCAGCCTGAGCGGGCAACAGGAAAGTTAGCAACGTTATCAGGACGCTTAACGCAGGCTGAAACTTCATGATCATTGTCCAATGGCATTTTTGGCTAAATATACCGGTTTGTTTGGATTCTATACCAATTCCCCCGGTCGTCTATGCCTGCCTGAACCTGTTGCTTTGCTGGCTGCCGAATTCAGCGTCGTTGCGGCCAGCCGTCGCACTGATAGAATACAAACCAGCACGTCCAGGCGTGAAACTCGAAACAGAACACTAATGCAGGGCGTCTTATTTCATGCTGCAGGTTATTGGAATCGGCTATCCTCGCACAGGCACGATGTCTCAGAAGCATGCGCTGGAAAAACTGGCTCTGGGTCCCTGCTATCACATGATCGAAGTCTTTCGGCATCCTCAACATGCTCAGTTTTGGATGTCCGCTATCGACAACCATGGCACGTCCACAGATTGGCACAGCGTCTTTAATGGTTTCCTGTCAACCGCTGATGCTCCTGCGTGTCACTTCTGGAAGCAACTGGCAGAATACTACCCAAACGCCAAATTCATTCTCACAACTCGAGAAGCCGACAGTTGGTACGACAGTTTTGTGACAACCGTTTACCAGGCCATGACTCACCCGGAACGTTCTCCAGATGAAGAACACAGACACGTGCAGCAAATGGCTAAGCGCCTGATTCTGGACACAATGTTTGAAGGCCGGTTTGAAGATCGAGAATTCGCCATTCGCCGTTTTCACCAACACAACGCAGCGGTGACGGCAGCCTTCAGCAAAGACAAGCTATTGGTCTTTGACGTAGCAGATGGCTGGGACCCATTGTGCAAATTTCTAAACGTGCCAATTCCCAATGAAGCGTTTCCACAATCGAATACTCGTGAGGAATTTCAGCAACGCTTTGCGGTTCCGCCGACGCAACATTAAATGCCTACTTATCGCCAGCAACCAATCGTTTCAGCCCGGGGTAGTCTGGTGCGTAACGGTTCGCTCGAAACATGGCCACGCCGCCTAACGATGAGCGACTGGCGGCACCGCTGTTGGATGAATCAACAGAATCAGCCTGTTCTGCGGCCCCAAGGTAATTCCAGAAATCCCAAACGGTTTTTCCCTGCGAATCCACTTCGATAACGTGCCCCGTTTCTCCAGAACAAATCAACGTATTTCCATTGGGCAAACGCTGAGCGCCGGAAACTCGTGGGGAGAACAGATTCTGCGGATCTTTGTACGTCCAGACCAGGTTTTTCGGACCAAAGGGCTCACCGCTGGCTCGAACGTAGGTGCCATCCTCTGCAAGGGGCGGTTTCAACTCATCCACGGAAGAAAACGGACGCCCATCGCGTTCGCTGCCATTGTTGAAGATCAGAATATTGCCCGCACCAGGCAGACCAGCTGGAATCCAATGAGGATCGTGTTGGCCAAACAGGACCTGATCCAAAGGGGAACCGGCAAAGTAAGTAAACGGATTTCCCCAACGGTACAGCAAATCACCGCCTGCGTCATATCGTCCTCCCTGGCTACCCGCAGCTTGTTCCGTTGTTGTACCGTGATCGATAATCCAGATTTCATCAAACGTGCGGCCGCACAGAATAATCTGATCAAGCTTCGGATCGTAATCAATGGAATTCATGTGAATCCAATCGGCGTTGGGGCGTTCGACATAGTTCAAATCGATTCGTCCATGATGGTCGCTGGGCTGCCCAAAATTGGGTTTCGCAGCGTCAAACGACTGAATCAGGTGATCCCAGACGTGCCATTCCCACACAATTTTGCCGCCGTTCAAGCCTTGTGGTTGAATTTCCAATACGACTTCGGGCCATAATGAATCGCCTTCGATCTTTGCAGGATCTCTACCGGCAGCTATCGCTTCGTCCTTCGTTTTATGTTCCCACGCCACAACCAGCACGTTACCATTGGGCAAGGGTTCAATGTCGTGATGAGACAGACGCATTGAATCAGAAATGACGTAGTCCCAGACTAAACGCCCTTCCCAGTCAAACTTCTGAACCGCCCCGGCAGGTCCGCCGGGCACGTTGAAGACTTCGTTGGGAACCTTAGCTGTTCTAAGCAGGCTGCCATCTTCCAACAGGTACGCCGCCTGGCTGGGCTTGCGTTCTGTTGTCCACGAATGCACGGGCTTTCCGTCCAGATCGATCAAATACGTCGACTGACCTCCAAACGGAGCAATCAGAGTGTAGCCCAAACTTGCCTCTGGGGTGTTCAGCACGACTCCACGATCTTCAGGCTGAGCATTAGCGTCGCTGATGATTGAACCAAAGACTACGACCAACAGAAGGCGAGACATAGTTGAGACGTTCATCAAATTCCTGACGGCTGCAGACTCACGAAGAGACCATAAACACGATTAAAAGAAACATAGCTGGCACGCAATACAATAACGCAACCGCCAATCAATTTCGATCGATCGCTGACGAAGTCATTATTCAGAATCCAGTTCGGACAACATCGTCTGAATATCGCTCGACGGTATCGCAAAGGTTTTCACTCGACCAGCTCTGGACACGTTAATGCCGATGCATCGACCGTTCAAATCCAATAAAGGACCACCACAATCGGATGGCAACAATGGAATGTCGTGTTGCAGGGCTTCCGGAAAACCACCATCACGATCCGACAACGGTCCAGACATTTCGTTCATTCTTCTGGCACGAACACTTCCGCCGCCACCGACAGACCTTGCTCCCAACGTGACCTTAACGGCAACCTCCTGGCCATCTCGGCGATAGCTGATTTCAACGTCATCACCGGCTCTGAACTTTTGAATCAGGTAGCTGAATTCGACCGGAGAGTCGACCAACTTACCATTCAGGCGTTTGATAACATCACGGCTTTTCAACCCAGCGTTCTCCGCGGCGCTACCATTCACAACATCACCCACCAACACTCCACCACCATCAACAAACCCTGTCGCGATGCCGAGATAGCCTACCTTTGATAACGTTCGAGGCAGAACGCTCACGAGGCCAACTCCCAATGGTTCACCGTCTTTGTCAACAGCCGTCAGCAGTGAACCCAGTCGAGTCGGTTGTTCCGCGACGGCCCATTCGATCGGCACCAGGCCGTTGCGATCAACCTTGAATACTGCCAGATCACGATCAGCCGACCGAGCAATCAATTTTGCGTCCACAATGTCTTTACCAAAACGCACGCTGATCGCTCCGGATTTCGTTTCGGTGTCTTTGGTGACAACAATCCCGTCTGCGGAAACAACGGTCCCCAGCGATACGGGCTCACCGTCCACAAGAATCTCTACTGTCGCGTCATCGGCCCTTGTCGTTACCGGCTCCAAAGCGTCAAGACACGATTGAAAAAACTCATCGTCAACGGTTTGATTTCGGGATGTGCGTCGCTGAGTCGAACGTTCCCGGGGTACTGCAATTCGATCTCGAACCCGTTCCTTCAGGCGACCCAGAATCCGCTGCATGCTGCCGAATCGCTTAACCGCTTCACTATCGATTTTCGATTTACCGCCATTCAGCACATCGTCAAGAAACTTATCCAAAGCGGCATCACTGCCATCAATTTCAGGTTCCGGCGCTTGATTCAGCACGAATACCATTCCCGCGACGTCATCGACACAATCGTCTTTAGAATCAGCTTCAGGTTCAGAACGCTCTGGTTTCTCATCGTCCAACGGAGGACGGCGGGGACTTTGTTCCTGCGGCCTGGCCAGATCGCTCAGCTTTCCGAGAGTGACTTCAATGGTTTGCTTGTCGTTCTTTCGGTCGAAGGTCACTTTAATGTTGTCGCCGGCCTTAAATCGGCCAACCACATCAATCAATTCATCACGTGACTTTACGACAACATCGTTGATTGAAATGATTGCGTCACCAACTCGTAGCCCAGCCTTCTCCGCCGCCGAGCCCTCAAAGATTCCAACAATCGTGACTCCGTTGCCATCGCCTCGATCGTCTGCCAGTTGAGTTCCCAGAATGGGACGATTGGGATCGACACCGCCGTTCGCTGCGAAACGTCTGCCTCGTCGCTGGCCGTCTTTCATCTCATCCCAGTAATCATGAAACGCACTGACTGGCACATGTCGATTCTGACTCAGCGAAGCGCCGATATTTGAATGAATTCCGATCACGCGTCCTTTGGTGTCGAACAAAGGGCCACCCGAATCGCCTCCCACAATTGCGCAATCTGTATTTACGAATCTGTCCACACTAAGAATTCGACCAAGCCGCAACGGTGCAGTTCTTGTGGGATCGAATCCCCCCGGATGCCCAATCGAGACGCACCACGCATTTTTTGTAGTCAGGTCACTGTCTGCCACATCCACATATGGAACTGTTTCTCCGGGCTTCACTTCCATTTGAATCATGGCCGCGTCGCGATCGAAGTCCGCGCCAAGACATTTTCCTTTGCGACGAGAGCCATCGTTAAACACAATGAACACATCGTCGCCGGTTGCCGCAACCACATGAGCAGCCGTCAGAATCAACCCTTTGTCATTGACGATAACTCCGCTACCGGCACCGGCTGCGTTGGCGGATATGACGGCAACAGTAGCTTGAACACAGTTTTCCGCAATCGAAACGATTTGGTCGCTCAAGTGATGAAGGTCGTCAAGACTCTGTACCTTGTTTGGCTGTTCAGCAAGGACTGTCGTTGTCGGCAACGTCCCAAACAGCAACATCGCCAGCAACAGCACACGAATTCCAATGGGACTGACAACGCGAAAACCAATTGTCGAAATCTTCATTTTGAATCGCCTTAAAGCCATCTACGATTTACATTGAAACGTCGCTTAAGAGCGGAACCGCCTGACAAGGGACGCGGTCACTGGCTGAGCTCCAGCGTTATTCTTATACGCTGAAACAACGACAGAGTGTCGGTAAATCCCTGGCAGTTTCGATGCTGCATGAAACATCAGCGGAAAGCAAAGTTCAAGCAAGCCGTGTTAACGCATTACCTAAAGTTCGTCTATTCGTGAGTTCGGTCCCCACAAAACGTCCGCTGCCTCCCCCCAGTGTTTGCCGCGGCAAGAGCGGGCCGATCAAATTGGCCAGTGTCGGGAAAAGTTCGCCATTCAAGTGCTAAATCAAGCCTAACAAGGGCTTCGCCCTTGCCCCGATGGCGTGGCAATGGCTACGGCGTGGGACGTTCGAACGCCGAGCCGCTCCGTTGTCGCTACGGCCAACATGCACGCATCATTTCAAGTAAGACTCTAAGCGATAACACACGGTAAAGCCAAACGGCACGCAGTTGTTCAACTTCCTCAGCCACAGGCCAAAACGCTCCGAACGCACGCTTGATTCGGGCCTGATTGTTTTTCGCAACGTTGCATTCGGGCAACATAGCCTGGTAATCGACAATTTCGCCTGCTGAGTGACCGCGTTGACGTCATTCTTGTTGAATCCGATTTGGGAAAATCAAAGCAGCGGGAATACTCAGTTCATTGCAACCAACGGCGTCACACAACACGCCACTTCACTAAAAGAGATTCGCTGTTCAGGAGATCATCACATGAAGAGTATTCTTTCCGCTTTGGCCATTGCCTGTGTTGTTACCGCTGCATCTTTCAGCTCAGCCGACGCCGGACTTTTTTGCCACGCAAGAACCACATGCTGCGAACCTGCTCCCGTTTGCTGTGCACCAGCACCAGTGTGTTGCCCACAGCAAATGCCATGCTGTGCACCTGAACCGGTTTGCTGCCCGGATCCATGCATCATTCCTCGACGCGGACTTCTGCGACGCCTGCTGCACTGCAGCGAACCATGCTGCCCGCCAGCAGTTGCCGATCCGTGCTGTGCACCTGCTCCATGCTATACACCAGCTCCAGCACCTTGCTGTGCACCTGTTGCTCCATGCTGCGGATCAGCAAACTACGGTCCCGCTTATGGCTACGGCATTGCCACCAACCGTCCTCACTGGTTCTAAAGCCGACAGCGGCGTAGTCAAACTCAAACGCTTTCCCAGGACACTGCCCCAAAATCAAAAAAGCGGCGTCTGAGTACGACACCTTGCTGACGATGAAACAGTCGAAACTGCGAATCCCCCCTGCGTTTTGACTCCCCCCAAATGCCGAGCCTCACTTGAGACTCGGCTTTTTTCATGCACCACACAAGGCCCAGGCTCGTGGCAACCAGCCGTATTTTCAGCAAGACTGACCATTGTCAAATGAGGCATCCGTATGCGTTGCAACAGACATGTCTGTCTGTTGAAATTCGCGTTCAATTGGAAAACTTCATCACAGTTTTTGCCAGATTCATAGCTGTGACGTTAGCTCACAGCAGTACCAAGAACAGAAATCAGGGATCATGGAAGCCGAACTCCGAGACAAGTGCGAAGAACTAACGCAGCGAATCATTCACCTCCGAGGTTGTCTTTGACCTGGACAAAAAGAAAATCCTGCTAAGTGAAATCAACGCACGCATGACGGCTCCCGATTTCTGGGACCATCAGGAATCGGCTCAAAAGACCGTCGCAGATATGCAACGGCTTAACGGTATTGTTGGCCCAATGAATGGATTGGTGGCCGCCAGTGATGACATGCAGGTTCTTATGGAATTTGCAGAAGAAGATCCTGCCAGTGCTCAGGAACTGAAGTCGCTGACAGAAAAAGTGGAAGCAGATATCGACCGAGTCGAATTGCAGGCCACGATGTCTCAGCCAGAGGACATCTGTGCTGCCTATGTGCAGGTGCAGGCGGGTGAAGGCGGGACAGATTCCGCCGACTGGGCCGAGATGCTGTTGCGCATGTACGCTCGGTGGGCAGAACGCAACGATTTCAAGATCGAGGAAATTGATATTTCCCCCGGTGAAGAAGCGGGCATTCGCAATGCCACTATCGCTATTCGAGGCGACTATGTGTTCGGATATCTAAAGGGCGAAACTGGCAACCACAGGTTGATTAGAATCAGCCCGTTCGATTCCGCCGGTCGACGGCATACAGCGTTTGCCGCCGTCGATATCAGCCCTGAACTGGATGACCATTTCGAAGTGGAAATCAACTGGGACGCCGATGTCCGCGAAGACACCTTTCGTGCCAGCGGAGCAGGTGGGCAGCATATCAATAAAACAGATTCCGCAATCCGCTTAACTCACGGGCCATCCGGCGTTGTCGTGCAGTGCCAAAACGAACGTAGTCAGCACAAAAATCGAGCCACCGCTCGCAAAATGTTGCAGGCCAAACTGTATCAACTGGAAATGGAAAAACGCGACGCCGAATTAGCGGCCAAGCGAGGTTCCAAATCCAAAATCGGCTTTGGCGGTCAAACGGTCCGCAACTATGTGCTGCATCCCGATCAATATGTGAAGGATGCTCGCACAGGAACAAAGGTTGGCAACCCGCAACCTATTCTGGACGGAGACCTTGACGTATTTCTGGAAGCCTACCTTCGCTGGAGCCTTTCAGAACAAAGCAAGTAGCTGACAACAGTTTACGGGCGGCTGAATCTATTATTTCTGCCGCCCGTCAACGTGCCACGCAACTGCAACGAAATCTGCGCGACTCGATTTCATTCAGAAACATCGCCATCTAATCCGACGAATCCTGGAACATTCAACACGGCACGTAAGCACGGAAAAATCATGATCAACAGGCTCTCAATTTTCAGCAAACTGGTGATCACAGGTTGTCTTACAGCATCCGTTGTCGGTTGCCCGGCAGACAGCGACTCCAATCAGGACTCTGCCAGTCAGCCGCCGGTCGAGCAAACTTCGGTTGATAAAGTTGATTCACCAGTGGAAACAACGCCAGTTTCAGCCGCTGACATTGAAATCAACGAATTTGAATTCATCAAGCCGGAATTAACCGAAGCAGAATTGAAAGCGGGCTGGATCAGCCTGTTCGACGGCAGCACGTTGTTCGGCTGGGAGATTCCTGAAGGCACCAACTGGCACGTGGAAGACCACTGCATTGTTGCCGATAGTGGTGACATCAGTTTGTTGACGACTCCATTTGCATTCGGGAACTTTGAATTCCGCTGCGATTTTCATCTGGCGAAAGGTGGCAACAGCGGCGTGTTTCTAAGATCCGCGGACGACGTTAAGAACCCCGCAACAGACACGTATGAACTGAACATCTGCGACAGCCACGCAACTCACAAAACAGGTTCATTTGTTGGAAGACACATCGCAGAAAATGTGCCTGCTGTTGAAGACGAGTGGCACACGTTTCATGTGATCTGCAATCAGGCGAACATCAACGTCACTCTGGACGGCAAGCAGATTGTCGACTTCACGGACGAAACACAACACGCTCGCTCTCACGGCACGATCGGCCTGCAGATGAACAAAGGTCGCGTTGCCTTTCGAAACGTTTATCTTAAGCCCATCGAAACGCAGGAATTATTCAACGAAAAAGACCTGACAGGCTTTAGAGATGTTCCGGGCAGCAAAGGCACGTTTGCAGTCAAAGACGGGCTGATTCATGCAGAAGGCGGCCCCGGTTTTCTGGAAACAGAAGCAACGTTTCAGGACTTCATTCTTCACGTAGAAGCCAACATTCACGACGAGAAGACCATTGCAGATGGCCGCCCGGCAAACAGTGGCGTGTTCTTTCGAGCACTCACTGGAACTGAGGTAGCTCCGTCGTTCGGCTATGAACTTCAAATTCAAAACGACTTCAAGAACGGCGATCGAACCAAGGCCCTGGATTTCGGCAGCGGCGGCATCTATCGCAGAGAACCCGCTCGCTATATCGTCGCTAACAACAACGAATGGTTTACTGAGACTCTGATAGCTCAAGGAAATCGGTTTGCGACGTTCGTCAACGGCTACCAGGTTCTTTATTGGGTCGATGATCGCAAGCCGGACGAAAATCCACGAAAGGGACAACGTCTGGACGCTGGGCACTTCAGCCTTCAAGGGCACGATCCAACAACCAACCTGGATTTCCGGTCACTGCGGGTGCACGATTTGAAAACCCGATAGCGCTATCGACTGCGGGTGAAGTAAAAGAGAACTTCAGACGTGGAACCTGCTACAGGTCTGTCTGGCGGATCACTTTGCGGTAGACTTCAAACGTCGCGCTATTGTCTCGCAAAGGCCGTGGCCTGCAGAATGAATGCCAGGAACATCAGGGCAAAGTTCAGTAACAAGTCTTTGCGGCGCACGTGAAGTTTCAATAAGTCGCGTGGCTGACCAAGCCGGTGCCATACATAAAAGCCCGCGACGGCTGCGACACACCCGACAGCCCACAAAGTCCAATGGGGGCTACCAAGTTTCAATAAGTCTCCGGCGTCTCCGACCCGGTCAATACTGCCCACCGACAGGTAAGCTCCATTCGCCAATAAACAGAACCCGGCGAAAAAATGAAGCTGTCCAACAATGGACGAGGTCACGCATTGCGATAGAGCTGCGTCTTCTATCAAAATTTCATTCGCAGCACTCGCGTCCGTTCTGGAAGTACAACCAGCCGCACAAGCAGCAAGGCAGGGCAGCAGACATCCCGCAATTGGACCAGACCAGCAAACGAACAATGGATGCGGATTTGGCATGACATCGGTTCTGGAAATGCTGGCGATGTGCCAGACCAGACACGTCACGTGGCCACCAGAAAGCCATGCTGCCACAACATGACCAATTTCGTGAACCGCCTGCATCCAAGTCCAGGCGTTGAATCCCACGACCGTCACAAATGTGATCTGGACGAACACGGACGACACGGGCCTGTTTTCAATGGCTGACTTCAAAGACACCCCACGTACGGACGTTCCACCTTAGCCGAAACTTCAATCTGTAGCTGTACGTTGCGACGCAGGATTAACGTGGTCGCACATTGGCAAATCGCGTTTTGAATGCCTTGTATTCATCATCTGTGGTGACCCACAAGAAGATCGTACCGGCTTCATCTGTCCTCAGATCCATGCCGATCTTGTGAGTTTGATTCAGGATTCTCATCAAAGAATATGGTGATAGCTTGCCGGGTTTTCGAGTGTACTTAATGGTCGAAACATCCCTGCCTGCCGCCTTCAGCTCAGCCGCAGAATACAACAGCCTTAGTTCCAGCTTATTGGCGATCAGCTGAATCAGTCCATCCAACTCAGCATCAACAAGGTCCACTTCGACAGACTTCGATAACGCCGGAACAGCAACTGTAATCGGAGTTTGATTCACCCAACCAATCGGGTACAGGTTGGCCCCCTCTCCGCCAACCTCAATTTCAATGAAGTATCCTCCCGCCGGATTCGCCAGAGGGCGAAACCCAAGGCCGAACTGCGACAACGCGATTGCCAGTGAAGTGCCCTTGCTTAGGCCGCTAAAGTCCGGTGGGTGACTTCCAATCCGAGCTGGCTTCAAGAAAGCTCGCTTCTTTGCCTGATCCGTAAACTGGTACCGAAACGATGCCGGCAACTTCAAGCTGTCAATGGCCTGCATGGGGCTTGCCATATTGACAGGCTCATCAACCGTTTTGCTTAGCAGTTTCAACACTTCGGTATATTGCGACACGTTCAGTCCCCAGGTTGGGCTCTCGCTGGGAGGACCATCGGCTCCAAATTCTTCGAGCCTTTGAAGCCACACTTTCATGGGCTCCAGATCCGTCACAAAAAACTTGTGACCACGAAACGAAATTGATCCATCGCGGTTAAGAATCCCCACAACTTTAACAACGGTGTCACGGCCGACTTCAACATTTTCAATTGTTGTCTTGTCGCCATTACGTCCCTGACGAAACGTGGCCAACTGTTCCAGTTGTTGCAGAGCTTCCCCCCACGACCTGGCGTGCAATTGAAACGACGGCTGAGGTTCAGTCAAAACGTCAATCTGCAACGTATACTTTGTGCTTTGAGCGACTACGTCCGCAGTCAGAAGCATCAACGCCAGTAACGTGACAAACGCATAAGAGAAAGAAAGCCGTTTCATGGCGACAGGGTCCCGTTGGTGCAACTCAAATACGCGATTCACGGCAAATCGCGGTGCAGCAACAGTATCTTGCGACTTATGCGCCACAAAAGCCAGACGACTTTTGCTGATCACCATTACCCGCGACCGCAGCCATACACCGAAATAGCAAGCCAGCCCCCGCCAAAGCACTTCGCTTTCGCTAAGGAAGCTTTAGTTTTCGATCACTGGGGATTGAGATTTGGCCAATTATCCATTCAGAGCATCGGCAACATTGGTGCGATAGGCCGTTAAAGCTGGCAAGAAACCAACCAACGCTCCCAACACCAGCAGCACGGGAAAAAGCACGAATTCTGACTTATCTATGACCCACGGGTTCAACAGCAATCCCGTCATGGCGCTTACTTGAGGTGCAGCCACAATCGCCAAAGTATGTCCCAACAGCCAGCCCATCAGCCCGCCGCCAATACACAACACGGCTGATTCCGCCAAGACAATGGCGAAGACACTGCCGCGTCTGGCGCCCAATGCTCGCATGATGCCGATCTCCCGTTTTCGATCGGACATACTGTTGTAGATACTTACAAAGATACTGATGCCGGAAACCACAATGATCATCGCCGTCAAAGCAATCAGCGCCTTTTGAATATTGCCGACGATGTTGGTCATCAATCGCTGAATCGGCCGAATCGGATTCACCGCAACGGCTTTAGACGTGTTCTTTAGTTCCGACTGAAACCTGACGGCATCAAAGGCAGAACGAGTCTTAACGTAGACAGCCGTGATCTCTTTCATGGCGTCGGGGGTGTCCATTCCATAACCCATTTCCGCGTCACCAAGTTCTTGGCCCTTAGCACGTTTTTCACGCAACTGTTTCAGCTGTCCCATCGCCAAAGCAAGACGTTCTGCGTCGTTGCCGTAAAAATCCTGCAGCCGAGTTTCAACTTCCTCAACGGATTTTTGATGACCTTCCAGCGTGTACACGGCTTCCAGATTCAGAAAAACGCTTCTGTCGTTGGGCGTTCCCGTTTGTCGAAGAACGGCAACAACTTCAAACAATTCGTCGTGCATCGTTTCGCTGTCAGCACTGCCGTGAACGATGCTGAATTTGTCGCCCACTTTCCAATCATTCTGGTAAGCCACCTGAGAGCCAATCACGGCATCATAGTGACCATTCAGTTGACGCGTGCCGGGCTGGTTTTCCACCTCGTACATTTTTCCGGGAGTATACTCATTCAGAAAATACTCCGTCGTCGTTCCAACGATCGGAAACGCACCGTGTTCGGGTTTCGTAAAATCGCCGAATGCGAGCGGTATCGCAGTTTCAATTCGAGGATCGTTCTTTAGCTGATCCAGATACATCAGCGGCAAATTGGCAATCGGTGGCTGAATTCGAAAAACGGAACTCAGCACTAACTGTAAATCACTTCCTTTGGCTCCAACGATCAGGTCGTAGGCAATTGTTCGCTGATTGAAAACGCCGTCAACCGCTCCGGAAATGACGATCACAACCACCATCAACATCACGCCTAATGCAACGCTGAGTGCTGTCAATGCAGAAGCCAGACGTCGCTGCTTAACACTTTTCCAGGCAATAGAAAACAGGTTCATTACGACACCTCACTGGACGCAAGCAGCGGCTTGTTAAAGTCGGCAAGACGATCGATTCTTGTGAACGTGTTTGCCACTTCCATCGCGTGAGTCACCATCAGTAACGTTACGTTGTGTTCTTTGCACGTGTCTT
The DNA here is from genome assembly GCA_937916515.1 of uncultured Planctomycetaceae bacterium. Taxonomy (GTDB): domain Bacteria; phylum Planctomycetota; class Planctomycetia; order Planctomycetales; family Planctomycetaceae; genus Fuerstiella. Next base: position 41,225 of record CALFSX010000306.1, read on the forward strand.
TGATCAGATTCAAAATGAGTTCCTGATTCGCCGGATCCACGTTAGCTGTGGGTTCGTCGGCCAGTAACAAGGCGGGCTTGTTGGCCATCGATCGAGCCACAGACACTCGCTGCTGTTCACCGACAGACATTCGTCCGGGCACATGATTCAAACGCGAGCCTAAACCGACGCGTTCCAGCAAAGAAATCGCAAACGGCCGATCCACGCCTCGCCCGGAAAACGACATTCCCAACAACACGTTTTCCAGTGCCGTAAATGCAGGCAGCAGATTAAACGTCTGAAAGACAAAGCCAATTTTCGCAGCTCGAAAGCGATCACGTGAAACCTCGTGCAGCCCCGCGATGTCTCTGCCGTCAACAATTACCTGCCCGCTATCCGGCGTTAGAATTCCGGAAATCACGTTCAGCAAGGTCGTCTTACCGCCACCGCTGGAACCAACCAATGCGGCCTGTTCGCCCTGTTGCAGTTCGTAACGATCGATCCCCAGAACAGGCAAGCGGTTGCCGTTGGGTTCTTTGTAGGATTTTTTTACGTGATCAAGAATCAGCGACATGTTTAATTCTACTGAAATCGCCCGGTGCCGTTTGTGCGGCACCGGGCAGAAAACAATTCGTTCTATTCAGCCTGAAACTTGTACAGCTGGCCAAAAGTTGTGGTGAAGTAGACTTCACCGTTTTGGTCTTCACCAAAACTCATCACAGGCAACTTGTCGCCGGTCAAAGTGTAGTTGGCGACTGTCCTGGTTCCGTCGTGTTCCAGAGCCCAAAGCAATCCGGTGACGTAGTCTGCATACACATACTTGCCAACCAAAGCCGGCACTTCTTTGCCACGATAGACGCCTCCACCGGTGATTGACTTGCCAACAGAGTGGTTGTATTCCCAAACGGGATCAATCAGCTTATCGGTTTTTTCGTCGTTGCCGTCCGGCCGAAACCAGTGCTTCGCTTCTCTGATGTTCCAACCGTAGTTGCCGCCTTTTTCAATGATGTTAATTTCTTCCCACAGGTTCTGGCCCACATCACCAACCCAAAGCTTGCCTGTTTCTCGATCGAACGACATGCGCCAGATGTTGCGAAGTCCGTAAGCATAGATTTCTGGCATGGCCTTGGCTGTTTTGCCGCGTCGGTCGATGACAATTTCCAGATCAACAAACGGATTGTCTTTCGGAATCCCGTAACTTTTGCCGTCACTCTTTGAATCAACATCGATTCTTAGAATTGACCCCAAAAGAGTTCGCAGGTTTTGGCCGTTGCCTTCAGGATCGTTGCCGCTGCCGCCGTCTCCCAGTCCAATGTATAGAAATCCATCCGGGCCGAAGGCGATTGTGCCGCCGTTGTGATTCCAGAACGGTTGAGGAATCTTCATGATCACTTCTTCCGATTCAGGATCGACCGTCTTTGCATCTTTGGCAAGAGTAAAACGCGAAACAAAAGATGTATGGTCCTCGGAAGCTGTGGTGTAATACACAAACAACTGGCCGTTTTCTTTGAACTTCGGGTGGAAGGCGAATCCCAGCAGGCCCTCTTCGTTTTGATTGTCTTTGTAGCGGCAGCGTTCGTCGATATCCAGAAACACAGTCGCTTCTTCAACGTCTGCGTCGTTCGGGAACACTTTAATGATTCCATCCTGCTCAGCCACAAACACTCGGTCGCTTCCATCGGCGGCGTGTGTCACAACAATGGGGCGTTCAAAAACCAGATTTTCAAAGGCACGAACAGCTTTCACCGCCAGAGGACCTTCTTTCACGGCCTCTTCCGCTGCAACTGCATTTAGACACGCAGACAGACCAGAAATCGCGAACACGACTGCCAACATTTTCTTCACAATTTTCTCCACGAGAAGGTAGACCTGAGGAAATTCCGGCACGTCTTTACAACGTGCTTACGACATCAATTAAACAACATGGGAAAGAAAAAACCGGCTTCGGAGTAGTTTCCAAACAAACCCAAGCCTGCTGATTCAGAAGCCAGCACAATACCCCAGAGTAGTTGCCGGAAGTCCGAAATTCAATTGGCTCGCGATGCACCTGCAAATTACAGACGGCTGCAGGCGGTTATCCGTGCTGTATGGCGGAAACCGTGGCCAGCCCCCCCTTCAGTCAGCAGCATACAAGCGTAGCCGCTGACGCCAAATTAAGTTGGCCTCAATCCCAGCGACTTGCTGCACGCCAGTATTAGTCGGATTCAGCAAGTTCCGACACGTCGATCTGCAGATCACCAAGGTCGATGCCAGATGGTTCTACCTTAAGCTTAACAGCCCCTCGCAGCAGTTCGACCTGCTGCGCGCCGGTCAGCTTTGTTAAATAGCCGGGGCGTTCGTGCCAGAAACGGAACTCCCACTCCCCAACCGGCAAATTCTTGATCTCAAACTTTCCGTCTTTGTCAGTGACTGCAGAATACGGATGTTCGCTGATGATAAGGTAACCTCGCATCCACGAGTGGATTGAACAGTCCACTCGAATCGGTACCAACTCTTCCCTCGCAAACTTACTTTCCAGTGGCTTGTCTTCAGGAATCACAATGCTGAAAGGCTGGTTTCGGCGAGCATAAACGGCGACGTTGTGAGCCACTGAATCTGAATTACTGGATTGCAGTATCTGATTTGTCCGCAAGCGAACAACTCGTGGCACAAACATGCAATTCCTGTTATCTAACTTTGCAGGTTCAGGCACGTCCTGCATGGAAGAATGGACGGGCACTGGTGTTTTGGAAGACAACCAGATAATCACGTTTTGAACTCCGCGATTGTCCTTATTCACAAGCAGAGATTCGTCCAGCAATCCCACCCTGCCGCACACTTCTTCGTCTCGCGTTACTTCAATTTCTTTCGCGACGGGCAATTCGCCAGTCAATACGATGCGGCCTTTAAGATTACCCCATTCATCCGCAGGCAACGTTTTCGCAGAACACAGGACGCTAAGTGTTCCAATCAACAGCACCAATAAAACCCGGCTTAACATTGCCACACCTTCTACTTGCCTGAACCAACCGCATGACGCAACACCTGCCGCCACTACGAACGTTACGAAAATCAACTTGGAAAACTCATTGGTCGATATAATCCCAATGGGTCGTGCGCGAATCGTCAGACTTAAAACCTGCCTGGACGAACTCGTGTCGCAATGGGAATTCCTGCCCAAAGCTTGACGACAAAATTTCATTCTGAACAGCAGGTCTGGTGAATAAACCCACAGCAACTGGAGTGTAGTGTACCAAAACAGGCCGCCAATCACCGCCCCCAACCCTCCAGCGGTTCGCTTGAACAAAGAGGATAGAAAGCACACCGCAAGGTCCGTTATTTTTCCTGAATTACAGTGTCCGTTCAGTTCTATCATTCGCACGCCAAAGTTTCCGTGAGCACCATTTCCCCCCAACCAGTCGTCTCCTCGCTGAACTCGCCGATTACCCGCGAGCACGACGATATGCGCCGTTTGTTTGTGGGGTTAATTTGTGTCCTGCTGGGTGTCGGCGTGCAAATGGTGCATAGTGCCAGCCTGACATTGTTACCCGGACAATCCGAAACCGTGTTTCTGGGTCGCCACCTGGTCTTTCTGGTAATCAGCGTTGCCTGCGGCTACGCCGCGTCGTTTGTTCCAGCACGAATCCTGAAGGCGAATGCGGGTAACTTCTGCCTTGTGCTGATCCTGTTACTTGTCGCCGTGTTAATCCCTGGAGTCGGCACTCGAGTCAATGGAGCTCAACGATGGCTGCGACTGGGAGGAATGTCTCTGCAACCTTCAGAACTCGGACGGATTCTGCTGCCAATCATGGCGGCAAAAACGTTAACGGAAATTCGTGATACAACGGGGTTTTCACTAAAAAGCATCCCGCGAACATTTTTACCGCTGATCTTTATTCTGCCATTAGTCGCCAAAGAACCAGACCTGGGAGCCACCGTATTTCTGGCACTTGGTTTCGTCATCGCGCTGTTCATTGGAGGCTGGCCGATGCGATACTTTATTGGAATTGCTCTTCTGGCGTTGCCCGCGGCCGTATCTTTGCTCGCGTTGAAGTCGTATCAGATGAAACGAATCTCCGGATTCATGGCAGCATGGCAGGATCTATCTCAGGCACCCTGGCAGATTCGCCAATCACTGTTGTCGCTTGGATCGGGCGGGTTACAGGGCACTGGTGTTGGCGGCGGCTGGCAGAAGTTAAGCTACCTGCCGGAAGCCAACACAGACTTTGTGTTCGCAGTCATTGGCGAAGAACTGGGACTGGCTGGCACTCTGGGATTGATCTTCGTTTGGATCGGCGTTTTTCTTACCGGACGAGCCGTTATGCGCCCAATGCAGCGAGGTTCGTTCGAGTGGATTCTGGGCTCGACTCTGGTAATTCAGATTGTGTTGCAGGCGCTTGCCAACGTCGCTGTCGTCACCTCAATGGTTCCCCCTAAAGGCGTGCCACATCCGTTTGTCAGCTATGGTGGAACAAACCTGTTAGTGAACACTGTCGCTGTCGGTTTGATCGTCGGACTCAGCCGCTCCGGCACGCAACGCACACTACAGATGTCGAACGTGGGCGGGCCCGCAACTCATTCGAACTGATGATCGGAAACACGACTACGTCGCTCAGAAAAGATGCGCATAGTGCGTCCATAATTTCCAGTAAGACTCTAACGAGACTGTGCCTCAGACCAGTCGAGCTATCGCTCGGAAACGCGACTACGTCGCTCTGAAAACTTGACTCAACTTGAACAAGTTCGCTGCTTTAAGACGTCTAACAGTAAAATCGCTTAGCAGCAGGACGGGAATTCACAGTCAACCACTTCGCCCCGCGTTTTCTTGAACACTTGATAAAGCGAGTTGACCCTCAGTTTGGATATCGAGGCAGCTCGTGGCCGGCAGTGACAATCACCAGTACGATGCGACTGGACCACAATTTTCAGGAATGTTTGAGCAAGCTTGATAGCGGTTTCCGATCGCTGCGCAACACGCCTTCTGCGAAAACGTGCCAACCGTTTTGCATCAAACGCATGAGGTGGCACATGCTGGCGTCAGCCTGCTTGTGTGATGCAACCAGCTTGCGTGGCGCAGCCATCGGAAACCGCTCTGACGGTGAAGCCCCCCGGTTTCCCCCAAGCCTGCTCAATTTAAACTTACGAGTATTGCGTGGCGGAAGTCGCAAGACTTTCGACCGTTCAGCAGCAATCTGGAAACTCTCTGCACGTTTCGGTACGAGGAAACACAACGCTGGCACCGACGTCCACATTTCAGCATTGATTGTGGCAAAGCCTTACATTTCAGATCGATGCGACAGGCAGCCAAAAAAAATGCGATTACATTTACCATCGGCGCAAAAAGAAGACCCAGCATCAAAACTGATGCTGGGTTTCATGTACTTCACTTAACACATTGTGAATGGTCTACATTCGGTAGCTGGGATTTTCCCGATCGAATTCTTTGCTGGCAAGTTCTCGTTCCAGATCCAAATCTGTAAATGAGTAGTTTTCAATCAGAGTGGCGGCATCAAGTTCCGCCTCAGTCAGACCTTCAGATTCGGCCGCCCAGGTGTAGTTACGAATCATCAATGGTAGGTGCCGTTCTGTGTCAATCATCAGCAGGCTCTTGCGGTATGTTTCTGAAATTGCCGGGCTGTCGTACTTCAGCTGGAAACAGTAGCAATTACGGCCATCGAATTCCTGATCTTTCATTCGCACGCAGCTTACGCCGTGGCCACGCTTCAGGTCAGATTCGCGAAACTTTGCGATCAGGCGAATCATCCCATGAATACCCGCTTCTGTTACAGGGTAGCGAGATTCAGCCATTGCAAGACTGCTGGCTGGGTCAATTCGAAGTGCTGGAAGCAGTCTTCTGAAGCCACCAAACTTCACAACCATGCAACCGTCCTCATGCGTGTCGCTGTAGAGTACCTGCTGGCCTTTTTCTCCGGAAAGCCATTTCATGTACACAGCAAAATGCGGCGAATGCTGCACCTTCATGCTGATACTCTGCGGCACTTTCATGTCGCCGTTAATTCGCTCTTCTCTATGAAAATTCACTGTGTAACAGTTAAGATTTTCAATGTACCGTCCGCCGTCCTGCAACAACAACAGACAAAACTTAAGAGCGTCCTGATTGTTTAACGTGCCACCTTCAGCCACGACTGTCCGTGGATCAGCTGCCACAACAGAATCACTGGCAGTCGCAGGTTGTTCACCAGCGATAGCTGCTTCAACGTTGGACGCAGCAACCACCAGATCCTTGGCTTCGGGAGGAACGGGAACATCAGCAGATTCAAAGACAGGCACCACAGGTGCAGTCTTCACCAGCAGTGGCTCTTCGCCCGCAGGTACCGGATCGAAGCTGGAATACAGAACTCCAACGCTTACGACCGTAATAAAGGCAGCGACAAAGTTTCTTCGTCCCGATGAATTCCTGAAGTTGGATCTCGGCATTAACAGGTAACCTCTGCGGAATGGGCATTGGGCGTTGAAGAAAGGATGTGGCCAAGGCCAACGCGCGTTTTGCCAAATGGGATCTGAGGATAAAGGAACCGATGGACAACGCTCCGTCGTGGTCCCAAAGTCCCCGGAATCCTTTCCGGAAAGAGCTCGTTAAGAAAACAATTGTGAGGGAAGTGGAATTTGTGTTCGAAAAGTGCCTTCATCCCAAAGACTTACGATTCGTGCATAGGTCATCGTTACTCAGACACGAACGTGCCCGAATAGCGAAGTTCCATAGAGACCCTGCAGATGTACAGATAGGGATTCCACGTCTCAGCTAGGTTTTGATCGTCAGAAAATCAATCAGTCAAGTCGCACTTTGGCAGAGACTGCCGAACTTTACAGGAACCGATTCTTCGAAAGCGGCAGACATTCGCCAGGACAACTTATTTGCGCCAAAGTCGAAGCCCGAACTATTGGACCAGGTTGCCTAACCGGAACAGAAGGCGATTCCTATTGGCGTGCTTCACCGATTTGCTGAATCAATCGCTCTCGATATTCGCGAAGCAATGCTGGAGCCCCCGAGACCTCCAACTCCCCCTGCTGAAGTTTTTCAGGAAACTCCGGCGATAGCTGCTCGTAAACGATCTTGTGCCATCGCTCAGTATCTGACTTTTGTTCAGCCACGTAGGCTTGACCAAGCAGCCCAAGAAACATGAGGTCTCGATGAGTCGACCGATCCAGAACAACCGCCTTGCAGAGGTCAACAAACGCAGCATTTGCCTGATCCAGATCGGGAGTCTGTCTGTTTAGAAGACTCACCCCCAATTGCACGTGTGCCCAAAGTGCTTCGTCGGTCCGAGGATAATGCTTTAGGACAGCTTTCCACGCTGCAACGTTGGATGGGTCCACAATCGCTTTCGCAAACTGCATGGCGGCAGTTTCCTGGCGAGGAAAACCGGGCTCTTCCACAACGATTTTGGGAACATCAAAGACACGGCGACCAAAACCCATTCCAAGAATGCAGCAAACCAGCACCCCAATCAACATAAATGGAATTGACGGCAAAGAAGCTCGAAACCAACTCCACGCCGAATCACCGATATAAAGTGCCGGATCCAGAACTCCATCTTCCAGAGCATCCAACGCTGCCAGAAGATCTTCGTTTGTCTGGAACCGATCTTCCGGCTTCTTCTCCATCATGCGATGAATAATGCGGCACAGAGAGTCCGGTAGATCACGCCTGTGTTCTCGCAACGGTTTTGGATTGTCCTTTAAGTGCTGCACGGCAACGCTTACGGAATTCTTTCCCGGAAACGGTGGCTGCCCGGCAAACATATGATAGCACGTGACGCCGAAGGAATATTGATCGGTGCGATGATCCAATTGCTCGCCTTGAATCTGCTCCGGGCTCATATACCATGGCGTGCCCATGGTTGTTCCAGCCTGCGTCAAATTCAGCTTTTCGTTTTTCTCGTTCAATTGGGCAAGCCCAAAGTCGGTGACTTTGGCGTCTTCCGACCGGGTCAGCATGATGTTTTCCGGCTTAATATCCCGGTGAACAATTCCAGCGTCTGATGCGGCTTTTAACGCGACAGCCACCTGCTTCATCCATTTCAGCCCCAACCGATAGTCCGGCGGGCCATTGCGTTTAAACCATTGGCTAAGGTTTTGCCCCTGCACATATTCCTGAACGATATAGTGCAAATCGTTCTGATGGCCAATCATGTAGACCTGCACAATGTTGGGATGGCTCAAGCCCCCCGCAGCACGTGCTTCCTGTTCAAATCGCCTTAACAACACACTGTTGCTGCCCGTGACCGTGTCATCACGCAAAATCTTCACAGCAACCATACGCCCCAGTGAAATCTGCTCGGCAAGATACACTTCGGCCATACCGCCCACGCCCAACTGTCGCAGCAGCAGAAAATCGCCAAGCTGAATCGCAGACAGATCGGCAGATTTATCTGAAGGGGAATTAGAAGACGGTGTAGCCATGTGAGTTAAAATCAGCAGGAACGATGCGACAACGGCGGCAGGCTTTTGATCGACGTACCTATAACGTGATTCGCATTATAGCTGACCGCCGCCCACTGGCCAACGACCAGAACCCTGGGGAGTCGTCAACGAGCAAAGTTTAAGCAGACATCTGGCAGGCAATGCCAGATGGCAGCACGCAAATCGACTGCAGTCAGATGCAGATGCAACTGCAGCCCGCCAACATCGTTGCTACCAAATAACACAGGCCAGAATCGGCCTTAACAAGCATTTACTATTCCAGCACAGATTCTTCGGGGTAGGGCGAATCGTCTTCTTCCCAAACAGCACGCGCTGGTGGCAATTCCAGTTCCCAAACAGAATCCAATCGCTGCGGAAGAGCCTCTTCCGGATGATCGGGGCATGCAACAGAAACATCGCCAGAAGCAGATCCCCGCAGATCCCCATGTTCACCGCCAACCATGGCATCGACGTCTTCCGGTGACGTTGCATCAGCTGGTGTACTTTCAAGACTTGTGCGCGAAGTACGCCGCAGCAGAATTCCCGGACACATTACGTCGTGTCCTTTTACCTGAACGGGAAGTTCCGGCCATGATTCAGAACGAGTCAACGTTTCGTTAACACCGTCTCGACACAAAATGCTGTCGCCAATCATGGCAGGACCAACAGACGAATGCCAAAACAGGGGGACCGGGCCATCCAACAGGAAGTCCGACTCTGGAACCAATCGTCGTTCTGACGGCCGGTATCCAAGTACATCCGCCTGATCAGCCTGCTGCCATTCAAAGGGGATGCCGAATTTTTCATAGATCCGATGCACCTTCTTCCAGACTCCACCCAGCGTTTCGTTGTGTCTGGAAAAATACAATCCTGTGGCATGCAGCAACAAACATCGTTGATAAGCCTTCCAAAGCTCACCCGGCACTGTGTCGAAACACACGGTGCGAGTCACACCCACATGCAGTCCCCATCTGCGTGCCACACACGTGATTGTTACATAGTTCTGGATGAGATGTTCGCCAAACGCCCAGTGACGATAACGCTCGTTACGACCATCGGCGCACACCTGCAGACGCACGGCAGCAACTGTACGTTTAACAAGCCTGTGGGAAACTTCACCGGCAACTTCTGATTCAGTCACTCCCGGTTTTAATCCATGAGCCGTCGCTTCCACGGCATGAACGGCGACCTTGCTAAGCAGCCTCAATCGTTCAACTTCCAGTTCTGAAAGCGGAAGTCGAATCGCACGAAGCTTTTCCTTTACCAACTTGGTTCCGATCGCCCCTAAATCACTGACAACCTTTCTGCCCCGACAAAGATCGGCGACAAGTTCTTCATGCGGCTGAAACCACTCACGCTGTTTCAACTGAAAACCCAACCCAAACACTTCCCGGTCAAAAATCTGAGCAGAGTCCACAGAACTGGTCGCAAACAACCGAGCATCTGCGGTCACAAAAACACTTGTTGTGACGTCTTCCCCGGCGAAGCGAAACAGATCCGCCCCAGCAGTAAACCAGGCAATGTTTGCGGGATCCTGCAGCAACAAAGCGTCGGCACCAGAACCAGCCAGTAGCTCACGCACCTTCTGATGTTTCTCTTCAACGTCTCTAAGTCGAGATTCGTCCTGAACCAGCAAACGTCGAGGCCGCTGATCTTCCTTGAAGTCGCTGGACATAGAAGATTTTCTCCGTCAACGTTTGGCAGCAATTTGAAGATTGACCGAACCGCCACCAACGCAGTCTGTGAAAGTTAATTTCGCTCTACCTACGCGGCAAACACGTATCGTTGGCAACAGTCGCACGTAATCCAACAAAAGTCACCACCACTGGAAACAAAAGCCATGTGCGAAAATTCAGTACCGCAATGGCAGCATTCACCCGTCACCTGAACAACCGAATTCGATGTATAAAAATTCAGCCCAACAATAAGCCCAGCAAATCGCTGGTTTTGCACCGTTAAGATATTAACGCGAAGATTCACGTGCTGCGGGGTCGAAACCCCGATTCAAGCCGTTTTTTCCGCGAAGCGTGTTCAGAATCATTTCCGTAATGCGCAACTTGCGAAATACACAACGGTTTCTACGTTCGCAGCGGTTGTAACGCCTTCAGGCTTAAGTAAATAAATACGGAAAATCAAACGCAGAAGCTGGGTTTCATAGCCATTCTGACTTCAGCCACTATGCTCCCAGGCCGCTGCGGTGAATCAGCAACCTCCATTGGGAAAACGAAACCAGAACACAATGGCTCGCCAAGAAACCGACAAAGAAGATCTTATCACAGAAGCCACAGCGCTGGTGGACCGTGCCGAATACACGTCCGCAGTTCCAACCGACGACTGTAACACGTGGTCGCTGGTGACCATTGGGTTTCGCAAGGATGGTTGTTTCAGTATTTATTTCGACCAGGACCCATTTTACCAGTTCGACGCCAGCGGACATCTGCGGCGAGCCTGCATTGGCCCGTACCTGTTTCGCAGCCAGGGAACAACTCTTGCCAGACTAAACAGAGAACGCTCCGACCAACAGACAACTCTGCAACGTATGGATTTAGATGACAAACAATTGAGCGAATTCCAAAGTCAAATGCTGAAACATCTGCAATCGTTTCAGCATGCAATCCGTACCGGCACGATGAAGCGAGGTCGATACGTGACGACGTGCGAAGACATCGATAGCCAAACTCTGGACTTCATCGAATCGATACTGAAGAAGACCTCTACATTCTTGTCGACAACAATTAATATGCGATAGCCGCAACTGAAACCCACACTTACCATGAAGACTTTGATCTTAATGCGACATTCGCACGCGATGTCCGACAACCCGGCGTTTTCAGATCACGAACGTCCGCTGACGCAACAGGGCTGTCAGCTTGCAGAAAAAACAGCCGCATTGCTGGCCAACCTCGCAATTGATCAGATTGTGTGCTCATCAGCTGCTCGCACAATCGAAACCGCGAAGATAGTGGTGGCGACGTGTCGCCCGGAAGTCGCCATCAACGTACGCAGCGACCTGTATCTTGCACCGTCAAAAACGTACCTCACCGCAGCCTCGCAAATGGGAACCGACAAAGACAGCACGATACTTCTTGTCGGGCACAACCCAGGGCTCGCATTGTTAATTTGCAAGTTGGCGGGAAATTCGTATTCCATCCCTCCGTCGTCCGTCGCCGTCTTCGAAGCTGACATCGAAAGTTGGAGCGAACTTGCCGGCCCCGCTGATTTCACAGTCAACCTCAAGGAACTGATTTCTGATGGGATTCGCTGCGGGGCAAGCGAATTGCTATAATGTCTGGTCATCAACAAAACACGATTCACAATGTAAGTACCGGTTGCCACAATACCGAATCGTTCCAATGATTTCGTGACCTGCCCCCACTTGCGTCGATCACACAAAAATGGATCCAATTGATTCAAACAACTCGCTGAATGATGAAGCACTGCTGGCATCGCTGGCACTGACCCTCGTCACCGGCGTTGGACCGCATCTTCAAGCCAACCTGCTGAATGCTTTTGGAGACGCCGCCAGTGTCTTTAAACAGTCGGTTGAATCACTGCTAAGCGTTGATGGGGTTGGCCCCAAAGTCGCCAGCCAGATAATTTCCGGCAAGCACCAATCGACGGCTGTCGAAATGCGAAACCGATGCACGGAATTGAACGTTGGCCTGCTTCAAAAAGGGATTGCCCCGTACCCATCAATTTTAAGTGACGTCAACGACTCACCAGCGATTCTGTATGTTCGAGGACAACTGTTACCTCAGGACGAACTTGCCATCGCAATCGTTGGATCTCGCCGGTGCACAGCGTACGGTCGACGTCAGGCGGAACGACTGGCCAGCTCTCTTGCTCGAGCAGGCTTCACTATAGTTAGCGGACTTGCGCGAGGAATAGATGCCGCGGCTCACAGAGGCGCACTTAATGCAGGCGGACGCACCATTGCCGTGATGGCAACGGGAGTACGCGAAATCTATCCGCCAGAACACGCAGAACTGGCAGTAAACGTCACCGAAAGCGGTGCGCTGGTCAGCGAATTTCCATTGGACCAGAAACCACGCCCCGGGCTGTTCCCACAACGCAACAGAATTATCAGCGGACTGAGTCTGGGAGTAATCGTTGTCGAAGCCACTCGCAATTCCGGCTCACTGTACACCGCCCGGCACGCGATGGAACAAGGCAGGGAAGTATTCGCACTGCCCGGAAACGTAGACAGTCTGGCCAGCGAAGGATCTCACGATTTGATTCGCGACGGCGTCACGCTGATTAGAAACGTAGACGACGTGTTAAGCGAACTCGGCCCATTAGCGAAACCCGCGACATCAAGAGATGAAATGCCGGTTCACGACCCTCGCGAACTGAACCTGAACCCGCAGGAAAAGGAAATCCTGAATCACATCAGTTCGTCGCCAATCCACGTGGAAGACATACTTCGATCCACCCAGTTGGAACTGTCGCGCGTGCTTTCCACTTTAACCGTGTTGGAAATGAAACGCTTCATCCGCCGGCTGCCCGGAAACCTGATGGTTCGCAATCACTGATGGTGAAGCTCAGGAGCACCGCCCAAAACATTGGCGATGCTGAATTGCAAGCTGCCTCATTCCACGTTCCCAAGCAACGTCGCAATCCACTTGGTGTCTTCAAAACCATCCATAACAATCCGCGCTGTCATTGTCAGCGGTACGGACAACAGCATCCCCACAGGGCCCAACACCCATCCCCAGAACAACATAGAACAGAACACAACCAACGCTGACAGCCCCAGTCCTTTCCCCATGACTCGCGGCTCAACAAAATTGCCGATGACTCCATTCACCAGCACAAATCCAATCGCACAAGCAAACGCAGGCTGCATGCCAAGTTCAAGCCAGGCAACCAACACTGCGGGAATCGCAGCCAGAATTGACCCAACGTTGGGGATAAAGTTAAACAGAAATACCAACAATCCCCACAACGATGCGTGAGAGACCCCAAAGAAGTTCAGCCACAGTGCAACTAAAATTCCAGTTGCCAGGCTGATCCAGGTCTTAATCACAATGTAATGCTGCAGACTTTTCACAATTTCATCAGCACGACTGGCTGCTTCACCGGTGCTGACAAACGCCAGCTTCATTTTCCGATTAAAGCTACCTGCTTCCAGCAGAATGAAGATCACCATCAACAAAATCAAAAACGCATTGCTCAGCAACTGACCAACGCTTCCCGCAACACTTGCGGCCAGTGAAATCGCATTACCAGGATTGAACTGCTCCGACATATATTCCTGCCAACCTTGTTCGTTGCTTGGCATTGGTCTTTGTGATGGCAGATTCAGCCAATCCGATCCTGCCAATGGGATATTTTTCTGGCCGGAAACATGAAACACACTGGATGGAAATTGAGAATCATCTGACTCGACGCCCTCATTGGCCTCCATGTCAGGCTGACCAGCAATTAACCCACCAGTGCCATCCACTTCTCTTGTTGAATTCAGATCACCTTCACTTCCAACACGGGTTGCAGCATCATCCGCAACTATGTCTGGTGCCCCCGGCAAACCAGCACCTTCCTGGGGAATCGCCGCCTCACCAGAATCGCTCTGACCAGAATCACCATCAACAGAATCAACTTCGTCTTGTGCCCCAGACTCCTGCTGCTTCCGATCGTCCTGGCGTTTCGCCCAGGCTGGCATCCACCCTTCAACTCGGTGAGTCAGCTTAACTTTCTCTTCTCTCAGGCGTTCCTGATAGTGTTCCTGTTCTGCCATGAAGCCAGCAATTGACTTCGTAACAACAAACACAACACTAAAAAGCACCAGCCCCAAAACACCAATCACGGTCAACAAGGCCAGCCACTCAGAGACCTTACGATTCAGCAATCCGAAGTAAGCAGGAGCACTAACAACTGACAGAAAAATGGCCAACAGCAGAGGATTCAGAATTGACTCAGCAGCTCGCATTCCAGCAACGACAATCACAAATGCTGCTGCCATATACAGGTAAGAAACCCCGCGAGCCTGCTGAAAAACCGGTTGAGTGACAGCGGGCGGCGTACTGGAGTCAGGTTGAATCGTCATAACATTCCACTCAAATCCGAGGAACAAAATGCATCACGTTGCAGGAGACGGTGTCCCACTGCAACTGTCCGCCAAAAGCCAGTTTCCAGAATAAGAATCACTAAACTAGAGTTCGCTTTCAGCGGCTGTAGTAAACTCTCGAACCTGTACAGTAACCAACGCGACACTTAAAAAGACAGCTGTCAGTGCCGCCAACCAAACAAGCTGCAATAGCATAGTCTCATTCGACGCAATCAGATCAATAACGTTTGCCGGAATCGTGTTATCGTCAACGGTGATCCATCGGAACAATAACGACCGCAATCGAAACTGAATTGTCATCCGATTTACAACAGCAGGAAACATCCCCAGAAACAGTTCAACGGCGGCAGTGTAAGCAACACAAAACACCATGGCTTTGGCATGGAACAGTGTTCCGATCATCAGATACAAGGCTGCGTAAGCAAAGGATGAAAGAACGGCCAGACCAGTTAAGGCGAACAGAGCTTCCCATTTGTAATGAATCTGCGAAATCGGAATCGCCAAAGCAATGCCCAGAATTGCGGCCGAAGCAGTCCACACGACGGCGACCAGATACTTTCCCATCAGCAAATGAAACAGACCATTGGGCCGCGTTGCCAGATAGACCCAACTGTGCTGTTCCAGTTCTGTGGCAACAATCGGAGCCGACGTCAACAAAACACCCAGCATACAGCTCAACGATGGCCCCAGAACGTACAACGCAAACGTAAACATCATGCCAATTTCCTGAATCGATTCAGGCTGCTGTGGCACGGACGCTCTTCTTTCTGGAATCAGATAAGTGGACATCAACAACGTGATCACCACAGGAAACGCGGCCACAACCAACCACCAAAACGCCCTCCCGGGAGTCATGATCCGCTTGAATTCGAATATGGCAACAGCCAACAAACTGTTCATGACTCACCTCGATGAATTCTGAGCAGAGAATTAAACAAGGCCTGCAACGAATCGTCTGCCGACTTCATTCGCGTTATTTTCAGACCATTCTGCGAAGCAAGGTCTGGCAGTTGTGAACATAATGTGCCTGCCCGTTGAGTCTTCAACCGAACTCGATCATTACCATGTGTGCGTGGTTCAACAACCACCGAACAGGCAAGTTCGTGCTGCATCAACAGGCCCGCCAGTTGATTGGGCTGAGCACAGTCAATTTCGATTTCTGTCGGAGTATCAAACAGCAATTCGTTCACTTCAGCAGCCGTTCCGGACGCCAACAAACGTCCTCCACAAATCAACAAAAATGAATCTGTTAATGCTTCAATTTCGTGCAGGACATGACTGGCGATGATCAAGCTGTTACCTTCAGAAATCCACTGCTTCATCACGTCAGTCAATTCGGCTCGCCCAACCGGATCCAGACCGCTGAATGGTTCATCCAGAATCAGCAATTGAGGCTTGTGAGCAATTGCCTGTGCAAGCTTGGTTCGCTGCCTCATCCCCCGCGAATATGTCGCGATTGGGCGGTGCATGCTGTCTCCCATGCCAACCAGATTCAAACATTCAATGGCTCGCACCCGTGCAGGACCAGATCGCACTCCCTGTAACTGCAACAGCAGGGTCACCCAGTCAAGTCCGGTGGTGGTCGAATACAGACCTTCAAACCCCGGACAAAATCCGATCTTCTTCATCAACTGCATGTTGTTGCGAGGATTTTGCCCTAAAACCCGGACGTCACCGCGCGTGGGCACAAGCTGCCCGATCAGCAGATTCAGCAGCGTGCTTTTGCCAGCACCATTAGGGCCCAGCAAACCGTATGCACCTGGCTTTAGCTGCATGGTGAAGTCGTTAACGCCAATCACCGTGCCGTAAAGCTTAGTCACCTGATTTAGTTCAATCAGAAATTCCGAAGTCATATATGTCTCACGTCATCATGCACGCAATGGTGCCGAGACCCTTCTGAAGATCACCGTGAAACAAACCATGGAAAGAACGGCAGCAAACACAAACTGCGTTTCCACGTGAGAAACCGTTGTCGGAATTCCCAGAATCGCTGTGGACATGTCACTGAAGAGCAGAAACAAAAACGACAGCCGCAGGACAAGTTCCGAAGTATCGCCATCCAATCGACGCATCATCAAAAAGGCAGCCAGCCCAAAGATCCAGATAAAGAACCAGCCAAAGGTCGCAAATCGACTTTCAATTGTGAGAGACGACAACATTAATGCCAACAGCGTGGTCGGTACAATCATCGCCGTGGAGGCAACCAAAACACGTAATGGCAGGTCCCACGTGTAGGCAATCACCGATGCATCCGGCGAGAGCAAAACGGCAAACAAGTACAACAGTAACTGAGGCAGCGTGCCGGTCAGAAACAGGAAAAAACCAATCGTCATGCACTTGCCAATGATGTACTGCAGACGCGTCATTGGCCTCGAAAAGTACAACAGAAAGGCACGTGATCGAACATCCTGAGAAATCAGTGCAGGCGCAACCAGCCCTACGACAATTACCATGCCGATCGCCTGAGATCGCTGCAATTGCAGCAACACCGCCTTCCACACCAGCGGGCGAGCCACAGTCAGTAGCTCCTGCTGAGTGGCCGTATCCAGGTTTTCAAACACCAGCAGGACAGCCTGAACAGATTCTGCAGGAAGAAACATGTTTACGATCTCTCGAAACATGCGCGGGTTCATCGAAGCGTTACCCGTAAGAACCTGCTCAAACAGAAAAATCACAATGCCATAAACAAGCGGGGGCCCCCAAACAACGAACGCGATTCTTCTCAGCCAGGAACTCTGCCACGCACGTCGGATGCCAATCCCTGCAATCACAGACCAACGACTGTTGCCGGATTCTCGTTCGCCATCCCATTCTCTATAGCCCAGATTATGAATCGGCATGGCGTTTCTCCCGAACGGTTTGCAGAAAGACTTCCTCAAGCGATGACTGCGAAGGAATCTGATTCAAAATCGCCACCTTTTCTTCATCCGCAATCTTCCAGATCGAATCTGCAACTTCAGTTGAATCGCCAAAAACTCTAAGGCGGTTGTTTCCGATAACTTCGCACTGCAATCCACGGCGAACCAAAGCTTCACAAAAGGATTCAGCATCATCCGCAACGTCCAGCCGAACTTCCGGGTTCGGAGACTTCAGCAGATCTTCCAACGGAGCCATCAGTCGCACTTTGCCTCCCGCCAGAATCGCCACGGAATCGCAAACCATGCGAACATCCGGCAAGATGTGGGTACAAAGAATGACCGCCTTGCCAAACTTTTTTGATAGAACACCAATCCGACTTAACATCGATTCACGTTCTTCGGGATCCAGTCCGGAAGTCGGTTCGTCCAGAATCAGCAGTTCCGGATCGTGTACGATGGCCATGGCAAATCGAAGCTTTTGCCGCATACCGGTCGAATACGTTTCCACGTTCCGATAGCGTTCCTGACCGATGCCGCAAAAGTCCAGAATTTCGTGTCCTCGCCGCAACGCTTCTGTGGTGGGAAGGCAGGAAAGCCTGGCTGCAACCTGAACGGATTCAATACCGGACAGACCGTACATATAACAGTCATCTTCCGGCATATAGCCAACCTTCGCCCGAATGGCGGCGGCTTCTTTCTGAACATCGTGTCCCAGTACACGCCCTTCGCCCGAGGTAACTCGAACAAGACCAAGCAGCACTTTAATCAGCGTACTTTTGCCAGCCCCGTTGGGCCCCAGCAATCCCGTAATTCCTTCTCCTATGGTCAGATCAACTCCATTCAGAGCACGAAATTTACCGTAGTCCTTGATGATCTGTGTGAGTTCAATCAAAGCAGGCATAGTTTAAAAAGCACTTCCATGGCAGCGAATAAATGGCAGAGCGAAGTTCATTAACAGCAGTGATTCGCCGCCAGCATCCGATTATTTGAATCAGGCAGTGTCGGATTGTGCCAGCATTCTGTTCGCGAGCACAATCGTTTGGAACTGAATGTCAACAATATCAGCAATTTCTTCTGCGTACCCGCCTGCCAGCGTAATCACCAGCGGAACATTAAGATCCCGGCAAAACTGAAACACAAGCCGATCGCGCTTTGCCAACCCTGCTTTAGAAACGGACAGTCCGCCCAACGTGTCCTTTTCAAACGGATCTGCACCCGCCAGATAATAGACAAGATCCGGCTTCACCTGACGTGCTGCCCACGAAAGTCCGTTGCGTAACTGAGCAATGTACTCATCCGTGCAACACAACGGCTGAAGCTCAATATCAAGATCGCTGCACTGCTTGCGAGCTGGAAATGCCTTCTTAGCATGCAATGAAAAAGTCGTAACGGTTGGATCACCGGAAAAAATGTGCGCTGTGCCATCTCCCTGATGAACGTCTCCGTCAATCACCATCGCCTGGCCAATACGTTTGTCACGTTGCATTGTCCGAATCGCCACAGCCACATCATTGAAGACACAGTAACCCGCACCGCGATCTGCGAACGCATGATGGGTGCCACCCGCCAGATTCGCTGACACTCCGTCGGACAACGCACTTTCCGAAGCTGCTACCGTGGCTCCCGTTGATCGGCGACTGCGTTCGGCCATCTGAACACTCCACGGAAATCCAATTCGCCGCAGTTCAATGTCTGAAAGTTCGCCCGAGGATACTCGTTCAACCCAATCCGCTGTATGCACCAGCAGCAACTGATCATCGGTCGCCGCAGGAGGAACGCACATCTGATCTGAGCCGAAAATCCCACTGCGCTCAAGCCGTTCCCGCAGCAGCCTGTATCGTTGCATCGGGAATCGATGCCCGTCGGGCAATGGCAACACAAACAAATCGGTGTGAAAGAGTTTCATACTTTGATTCAACGACAACGTCTGCTGTGTCGCTTGAAGACCGTCACTTCAGAATCGACTATCGCTTGTGTCCAGAATCGTCCCGAATCACTGCTCGCGACGGAACCCAGGTGTTGGAACTTGTGATTCGAATCTCACGAGCCTGATCTGCCGTAATTGGTGTGTTGTTGCCGTCACTGGCCAGTGATTGCTTGTCACGCACAAGAGCAGGGCGATATTGAGCCGCGATACCGTCGTCGTTGGAATTACGGTGCAGCATGTGCCAGAAACCAAGCCCACCAGAAGAATTCCGGCTGTAGCGATACCGGACAATCAAACCAATTGCCAGCAGCGATCCGCCCACAACAAGTGCCAACATCCAGTCGCCGAACGCTGATGTATCCATCAGACACATAAAACTACACAGACCGGCACCGCCAGCAATGACGATCACCGTCGCCAGCATACTGCCAGCGTCGTCTCGACTGCGTTTCCACCTGCCTGCCATCGACGAATCTCCGGGAACGGCACCAGGAAGCCTGGTACAACGTCAACATCACTTGATGAGCCCACGAAAAACAGCCGCAAACCAACTTCCTGGATTCATACTGCCTGAAAGCGAAAGAAGCAAAATTTGTCTGCCAACCTGCAGCAAAGTCTAACAGACAGCCTGAGAAACTTTCCAGTACGTCAAACAATCTGCGATTCACCGATTCGCACTGCAACAATTTCGCAAACCGACAGCATAAGAACTCCGGCAGTTACAGAACAGCCGCCAGCACCCGCCACAACGCCTGCGAAGCGTGCCAATCGAAAGACGATGCTGTTCGCAAACACATCGATTATTGCCCACGCATCTTTCTGATCGTTAACTTCAAAATATCGACAACCACATCTTCTTCCGCAATTTCCGGAAATTGACTCTGTTCGATTTGCTGCAGAATCCAAAGATCAAACTTTGCCGGTGACTTTTCCAGAGCGGTCGCGATCAGAAATGAAAACAGATTTCGTTCCTCTTCCGTCCGATCAAAGAACTCTTCTTTAATCGCTCGCTGAATGTCTCGAACGGTAGGGCCGGTCGGCTCTTCAATGAACTGGTCGTCGCCTTCGATGACCACCTTCTGAGCTGATTCATGTTGAGCGATTGCTGTCGCACCAAACAAAACGGGCATCACATTTTCCCACGCCGCACCGGCCGCAGGCAAACTGTTGCGTCCAACTCTGAAATGTTCGCGAATAAGATTTATCTGATTCAGCAGTGTCGAAATATCCTTTTCGCGGCCTTCTGCAAAAGAAGCCCCGTTCAGGTAACCAACAATCGCGGAACGACTGCGTTCCCACTTCGGCTGATTCTTTTCATAGGCTAGTAAAGCACGAGCGACATCAAGTCTTCGATCGGTTGAATACGCGTTGTCGCCGGAATTCTTGATGATTTGCTGCTTGGCGAATTCAATGCTATGCCGGCCGCCGGGTTGCATGTCATAAAACTGACGGACAAACATCGCAATGTCACCTTTTTCGGGGTGACACGTTGATGATGGAAACGCTCTGCAGAAAGTGGGATACGTTTCAGCAATTCGTAACACGCCAACGGGCGTGTAATAACCTTCCGTTGCCCGAAAAACGACAACGTTCTCTTGTGGCTTAAGAGTGTGAACATCACCAAGATCGATCAACGCAGACCCTTCTCGCATCTGCTGAACACGACCAAGGCAATACACCAAACCAGGTCTTTCGACCTCAATCTTACCCCCTTCTTCCTGGCACAACGCAATGCTTGTGGAACAGCAGTTCGCTGCAAACAATCCCAGAAAAATGGCCACAGGCAATTTCAAGCACATAACGAAGTCTCACAGAAATCCTGGAACAAACTGCAGAACACCGGAACCGATTCTGAATCATGGCAGATTCACGGCAACAGGGCACGTGAGTTTCGGCAGGCATAAGTCAACAAAATTCGCTGCAGCGGTGGAGGTAGTCTAAAGCAGAACGACACCTTCCTCCAAAACATTTATGCAATTCATGAGGAATCTGCAATTGTCCTCAATCTGCAGCTCCTCTTTGCATCTGTATTCTCTACGGAGAAACAGGATTTTCCGGAACAGTCGGTGTGACTGGCACAAAATACGGCTCGGGCCGCGTTCAACTCACCACACACCAACACGTCAACAAAAGCCGTTGCTGATTACTTTTCCATGAAAGCGAAACAAGCACGCTGCGCCCGTCCGTGAATTGTAGTAACAGATTCACGGACGGGCACGGCGTGCTTGATTGAATGATTCAATTCGCTTATGCCTTAAGCAGCCGCTCGCATGGCAAGTTCCTCACCATTGACGGCGACAATTGAGATTCCAAACTTGTCTGCCAGGCGAGTTACTTCGTCTGGTTCCAGAAGAATCGTCATACCGGCCTCAATTGCCAGAATACGACCGCCAGCTTCATGCATCGTCTTAATCGTATCGACACCAATGGTCGGTACGTCAAACCGCATATCCTGTTGCGGCTTCGCAACTTTAACCACCGTAAACCCACCGCGCCGACACAGCTCTCCGGCTCTACGAATGCACTTATCGGTTCCTTCAATCGCTTCCACGGCAATCACAGCAGTGTCGTTAACCACAACGGTCTGACCAATATCAAGGCGGCCCATTTCACGAGCCATCTCCCAACCGAACTGGATGTCACGCCACTGACTGGAAGATGGTTTTTTCGAGGTCAAAAATCCGTGTTTCACAAGTAACTCCGGTGCGTATTTCAATGCTGAATCAAACGTCATTCCGTCGCGTTCGAATTCTCGAATAATGGCTAACAGAATCGTGTCGTCTTTCTTATTTTCCCTGGCGTAACGCAACCACATGTGGACCGTTCGCCAGTCGGGCATAAGTCGCAGCCATCGAAACGGATGAAACAAAACCGTCTTTTCAATCTTCCCCGCCATAATGATGCGGTTTACTCCGGCTTTGCGAAACAACCGAATCGCTTTTCCAATTCGTGCCAAAGGAGCGAACCGGAAGTCATCGCACACCGAGGCCAATTCTTCAGACGCCATACCTGCCACACCCAGCCCGAACACAGTGTGTCCGGCTTCGTGAGCTGCATGCACAAACTGCATTGGAAACTGCCCGGCTCCAGCCAGCAGACCCAGACGAGTCGGTTCAATGTCACTCACGTTAACACACCTGTCCCGTGGAAATTGCAGTATCGTTGGATTGTCTGATGAATCAGTCATAGGTTGCTTTAAGGCAGGACGAAAGACCAAACGATGATGCGTCCATGGCCTTACTTATATTTCAGGCCGCTGTTTTTTGCTGCTCGCTACATTGCGTTTCGTCGGAACATTCAGAGCCACCCAATAAAGCGGCAACCTGTTGTTGAAGCTGTTCAATTTGCTTCTGCAGCGACTTAACTGTGGAACGCAGCTCTGGCAGTCGCTTCAAAGACATAACTTCTTTGGCATGTTCAGCAGCCGTGCCAGCCGGACTTCCCAAATACGCTTTGCCACCGGGCAGGTCTTTGTGAACTCCCGCCTTTGCACCAACAATTGCACCGTCTCCCAGATGAACATGATCGGCGATGCCAGCCTGGCCAGCGCAAACGACATATTGGCCGGTTGAACAGGAACCAGCCAATCCAGACTGCCCCACAAGAATATTGTGTTTACCAATCTGGCAGTTGTGAGCAATCATTACCAGGTTGTCGATCCGAGTTCCGGTACCGATAACCGTTGAGCCGACCTTGGCTCGATCGATGGTGGTGCAGGCACCGATTTCAACATCGTCATGAATAATCACATTGCCAACATGTGGCAGGCGTTCGTGCCGACCATTTACGGTCCGATAGCCAAACCCTTCGGCCCCCACGACCGTGGAAGCGTTAATGGTAATTCCGCTTCCAAGAATTGAATTGGCATAGATAACGGCATTCGGATCTATGCGAACGTTGTCGCCAATCACGCACCCGTCGCCGATAACAACGCCGGAATGAATTTCGCAACCTTCACCGATTCGTACGTCTTCGCCAATTCGAGCAAACGGGTGAATGTTGGAATTCGCACCAATCCTTGCCGTGGCCGCCACAACCGCCAGATCAGAAACTCCGATTGCGGCGGGAACTCGTGGCGGAACCAAACGCTCAGCGATTTGCAAAAACGCGGTCTCAGCCTCATCGACAAGCAGAAACACTTTGCCCGAATAACTCGACAGCGAATCAGCAACAGACCTGGGAGCAATAATCACCTGAGCAGCAGTCGCGGCAATTCGGCTGACGTTTTTTTGGCAACCGATAAACGCCAACTGAGAAGCTGACGCACGCTCAATGAAATCAACTCCATCAACGGTCAGATCCAACTCGTGCTCAACGCCTTCACTGACAACGCTGACGTGCAGAAACTCAGCGATTTCGCGTACAGTCAGCGAATTGTTCCTGATTGCTTCAGTCATCCGGGCCTCCCTGCCACGATGAATCAAGATAAACATCAGCGTGATACTGATGGAAATTTCGGATTTACGTTCGCATTTTTATGGTTTTTCAATGTTTGCCGCAAGACGAACAATTCTCTGGGCAGTGTTCAGATCAGTATGCTGCTGCCCACTGGACACCGGCCATTTCGCTTTAAGTCTTCAGAAGTTGCCGCTTGTGAACTTGCGATCGTGAGGTTTGCCGCAAAAAAGGCGATTTCAACGGCGGATACAGGGCAATTTCCTGTTGATTCCGGCAGTTTACGGTACGCAGACCAATGGTTTTCCGATCCTGGCAACTGTCAGCCTCGGATGATCGCATTGGCTGATTTCCTCAGTACAATCGTCGCTAAACGATAATTTCGGCGGCTTCGATACGTATCGCTTGCCAGCTGTCGACCAATTCCTTCCAGCACACCCACGTGTAAGTTTAATCCCAGAACTACTCACGCAAGACCTGCATGACTGCTGCCGCAAACAATTCTTCGAGGCCCGGTGACGGCGATTCCGTTGGAATCGTCGAAACGAAATTCGCTACTCTGTTCTCAGAAGCCTCGCCGCTGAAATTCCTGAACGGCGCAACACTGGCACCAATCTGCGTAGCTTACGAAACATACGGGACGCTCAACGAACGACGTGACAACGCCGTTTACGTCTGTCATGCCCTGACAGGAGATGCTCACGCAGCTGGAAAGCACGCGGCGGAAGACGAAAAACCGGGCTGGTGGGATGGGTTAATCGGCCCCAACAAGGCACTGGACACCAATAAATATTTTGTGATTTGCTCCAACGTGCTGGGCGGCTGCCAGGGAACCACCGGCCCAGGCAGCCTCAACAACGAAACAAACACGCGATACTGCCTGGATTTCCCATTCCTGACAGTTTCCGACATCGTCTCTGTACACTCAGAGTTGGTACGTTATCTGGGTATTGAAAAGCTGTTGGCCGTTGTTGGTGGAAGTCTGGGCGGCATGCAGGTTCTGGACTGGACTGTACGATTTCCAGATCAGGTGCGAGCAGCCGTGGTTTTGGCGTCTGCTCCTAAACTGGCAGCTCAAGGCATCGCGTTCAACGCCGTCGGCCGGCGAGCCATCTATGCTGACGCGGGATTTCTGAATGGCAAGTATTACGAATCTGAGGGACCGCGATACGGGCTGGCCCTGGCACGTATGGTTGCCCACATCACCTATCTGTCTGAAGACTCAATCGAATTAAAATTCGGACGGCGTCTTCAGGACAGTGACCGTTTTGCCTTCGAAATGCAGAAGGAAACTGAATTCCAGATCGAAAGTTACCTGCACTATCAGGGAAAACGCTTCGTACAACGCTTCGACGCGAACAGCTATTTATACCTCACCAGAGCCATGGACTATTTCGATCTGTCGGAAGGGCATGCAACGCTTGCAGACGCAGTTCGCAACGTTCAGGCTCGTTTTTTTGTCGCGTCCTACGATACGGACTGGTTGTTCCCAACCAGTCAAAGCAAAGAACTGGTTTCTGCGCTGCTGCAAGTTGGCAAGCATGTATCGTATGTCGAACTGGCGTGTCCGTTCGGCCATGATTCGTTCCTGATTGACCTGGGTCCGCTGACAGACCTGATTTCTCCCTTCCTTGAACAAACGCTGATCTCCGCCAAAGCTTAGTCAATTTCCAACGGCACGTTGCTCGCAATTTCACATGTCAAAATCCCGCTATCAGCTTCCGGATCTATCCGTTCAATTGGTCGACGACCTGATTATCAGGCACATCGACAAGGGAAGTTCCGTCATCGACCTTGGCTGTGGCGATGGCCGACTGATGCAACGCCTTAGCGGTGAAATGAACTGCAATGTCGTCGGAATTGACGTGGAACTGGGCAACGTGGCAGCCGTAATGCGACGGGGTCTGCCGGTTGTCGCAGCCGACCTGAACAAAGGTCTGGCAGATATCCCATCAGACACTTTTGACTTCGCTGTACTTAGCCAGACATTGCAGCAGGTCCAGCACCCCAAACTGCTGCTGAAAGAAATGCTGCGAGTCGCAAAGCGTGGACTTGTGGTTGTTCCAAACTTTGGCCATTGGCGAGTTCGCTACGAAGTATTGCGTCGCGGGCGAACACCGATCACTCACGCATTGCCGTACGAATGGCATGAAAGCCCCAATCTGCACTTTATGTCGATGAGAGACTTCAGGGAACTGATGCAGAGCATCGGGCTAAGAATCGTCAAGGAACGTCCAATCATCAACGGTCGTTCTGTGGATCAGGCCTGGGCGGCCAATTTGCGAGCCGATAGTGCTTTTTATCTTCTGGAACGAACGTCATCAACGACAAGCGAACCCGCATAAATTGCCGGATGCAGGCTGTAATGTTCAACTGGATGTCCGTTGTTGGTTTCTGAGGCGTTTCTATCGAATGCCTCGGCCCCCAGGGCAGTTCACTGCGTCACAAGTCGTATTGACCCGTTTCGCAATGCCGAGCTACTTTATGCAGATTCAGCAATAGAATCTGCTGTGTTTTCCCAACTACTTCCTACAGAACTCTGGACTCATGCGCACAGTTCTGTGCATTGCACTCGCCTACGTTGCTTCCGGTTCGCTCTGCCTTCTGGCATTCGACGAGCTATCGCTGCGCGCTGCGAACCCTGCTGACGAGAAGCTGTTGGTGATGACAAACGGTCGAGTCGTATCGGGACAGTTGACTCCCCGAAATGGCGGTTACGACGTCGTGTTGCCCGCAGGACGCATGTTCGTTCCTGACAAACAGATTCGTTTTCAGGTCGACAACATGGAAGAAGCGTATTCACGAATGCGCGACACACTTCCACACTTGACCCCCGACACACATCTTGAACTGGCTCGCTGGTGCCTGGCGAATAAGCTTCCGTCACATGCCAAACGCGAAGCACTGGATGCACTTCACCTGGATCCTCATCGAACCGACGCTCAGCGGATGCTGGAATCATTGGTGCGCGAACAGCAGCGAAGTCCACAAAGCTCAACGCCCGAAATGACGCGGGAAGCACTGGAAAAAGCTCAGCTGGAACGCTCGCTTGCGCCTGAACGCAGATCTTTGGGAGGTCTTCCGCTCGACCGAGCCAAAGAATTCACTCAGCGAGTGCAACCTCTGCTGACCAACAAGTGTGGAAATACAAAGTGTCATGGAGCAGGGCGAAATGAGTTCGCTATTGTCAATCTTCGACGAGACGCCACTGCGGTCGCTGCAGAACAAAACCTGGCTGCCGTTTTAAACAAGATCGACTTTCAAAACCCCGAACGCAGCCCCATACTTCATGCAACTCAAGGACTTCACGGCGGAAGCACTCAACCATTGTTCCCTGGACAAACCGGCGGTCGACAGGTTGCCGCGTTTCGTGAATGGGTGGTTGCCGTCGCCAGCGAACTTGCTCCAACTGAGCACCAGGTTGGCAAACAGGAAATTCAACAAACAGCCTTTGCGACGTCAACAGAATTTACGGCAGATCCGAACCCAAGTAACAGCGACGTTCAGAACCACAACTCGCCAAACGAGACAGGTGACGCAGAAACAGCAACAAGGCTGGATCGAAAATTTCTCAGCGAAGCAGTCAATGCCGCACGTCATGATGACTTTGACCCCGACGTGTTCAATCGTCGATATCACGGCAGGAATCGAAGTGAGATGACAGTCGAACTTCAACAGGGCGAGCCGAAATAGGCTCACCAAACCGAAACGAAGCGACCGACCGCGGTCTTCGTTTCCCACAGACAACTACGCGAAAGGACTCGCGATGCGTACCTTTATTTATATTTCATCAATCATTGCCATGCTGGCCATCATGCCGGGGTGTTCACGATTTCGTGAACTTACTCGTCGTGATTACGCAAAACTGCATGACCCCTTCACTTCGACTCTGGCAGATGCGGACGCGATTGCGCAAAACGCTGAAAACCGTGAACGTACGGCAACCGGCGCGACAGTAGCCCGGCCGGGCGATCCTGCGTCGGCGAAGCAGCAAAATCTTCTCTCAAACGCAGCTGAAACCAGAATCGCGGCCAATGCTGGTTTTCAGGGAATCAACGCTCAGGGCATGGGAGACGTAATCGGTCGAGCGAGTGGACCATCACTCTCAGACTTCGTCGGTAACAAGGCTGAAGAAACCAAAACGGCCATCGCTCAGGCTGGCGCTGCCACTCAAAAGAAAGTCGACTCAGACCTGGCCGGCTTCACTGAATTTCTTGAATCCCAGGCAACAGCCAGTGGAATGACAGAAACCGCCAACGAACTAAGCGCGGACTTCGCGGAAATTTCTGCACAGGCAAAACAGGATTGGGCCAGAACCACCGCAGCCGTTGAAGAACAGGCGACGCCATACATGAACCCAATTCAACAGGTCAGCCAATCGGTTTCTGAATTTGCAGATACTCAACCAGCTCAGCACGCTGCCGCAGTCAATTTGGCAACCACTCAATTTAATGTCGCTCAGCAAAACAAAGAAGTTGCCACGCCACTGTTGCAGCACAATACCCCATCAAGACCGACCACAAATTCCACGCCTTCGAAAAACACGAACGGCTCAGCCGGAATTGGCAGCGACAACCCATTTGCACAATTGCAGCCAACAGCCACACCACGATCTCAACCGGAAACATCGTCGCCCTTCTACTCAAACCAACCGGCCTCACCGGCCTCACCGGCCGCACCTGCTGCTCCAGAAGCCAAATGGGAGTCTACTGTTTCTGCCCCAAAGTCGAAGACAGAAGCTCCTGCGTTCGACTTCAACGATGTTCCAACACAAAACAAGAAGATGGATTCCGGCTTCAACTTCGACACCGGCTGGAAGCCATCCAGCATGGAGTTGCCGTGAATGCAGCACCGTTAGTCGTGCAAAACAGCGGCTAATGTGAATTCCCCGCAAGAACGGCCAATTAAGCTCACTCAGCAGTTCTGAGTATGCCCGTGCATCATACGCACCACCGGCGAATAAATTTTTCGTAGAGTGCAGTTCCCTGATTTAACTGTTCGATTTCAATCCATTCGTCGTCGGTGTGAGCCTGTCGAATATCTCCGGGGCCAACCACTGCAATATCCGTCAGCTCTGTGAAGCAGGAACCATCGGTACCATAGGACACCGTTTGAGACGCCGATTTGCCTGATAGTTCCAGCAACTCTGCGATGAAGCTGCTGTCAGGGTCGGTAAACAGAGGGTTGCCTTGAAATACAATTTCAAATTCAAGGCAATGTCTTTCGGCGGCAGCTTTGATTTCGTCAACCAAAGCATCGGCGTTAATCCCTGGCATGGTGCGAAAATAGATGGTGCAGATCGACTGCGCGGGAGTAATATTAATTGCTGTCGTGTGATCGTTGATCCCAAGGTTTAGATTGATCGTTGGCGGATCGTAGCGATCGTCCTGCCACTGAGGGTCATCTTTGATTCGTTCGCAAAGCTGATTGACTTCTGCCAGAAACGGTATCATGGCAAAATTCGCATTCACGCCTTTGCCTGTACTGGAATGAGCGGCGATTCCTTTTGAGGTAATCCGTAAGCTGCGGCCTCCCTTGTGAGCATGAACGACGTTCAATAACGTCGGCTCGCCAATGATCGCTCGACTGCGTCGCTGAGCGACGTCACGGTACATCTTCGATTCCGCTACAACATGACGAGCCCCCTGCAGGCCGACCTCTTCATCGGCGGTGCAGACGATCGTCAACGGGGCGTTCAACTGAGTGCTGCTGACAGCATCAACCGCGGAGAGCATGCAGATTAAAGATCCCTTCATGTCGCACGATCCGCGACCATAAAGGCGACCGTCTTTTTGCAGCAAGTTCCATGGACCGCTCTCCGGAAAACTCCAGGTACTCACAGGCACAACGTCAGAATGGCAAAAATAGGCCAGGCCACGACCTTCCGTCGGCCCAATCTGGCCAGAAACACAAACCTTCTCAATTCCGCGGGAATCTGTGTACGAAAGCCATTCCGTTCGAAACCCTCGAGACTTCAATTGATTCTCAACCCACCGACTCACATCAACGTTTGACGTAGAGCTAACGGATGGAAACGCAACCATTTCCGACAACAATTCGATACTCTTCATATCGCACTATTTCACCCAAAATCGTCTTTTCAAACGAAAACGAACCAATCACCGGCCAGCATGGTATCGCACGGCATTTTTGCCGCCACCGTAACTCCGATTTCACCCAATTTCCGTTCAGCAGCTCAAAGTTAATGGTGCGTGGAACAATAATTCCAGATCGCAAGCCATATTAAGTTTCAGGCCACATCAGGTTGGCGTAGGCGGAAATTCTGAAGACAAGGTTTCCCTAAGTCGCCACAATCACTGCGGCAGAATCGTAAGATCCTGCGGTTCAGCGGCAAAACACCTCACGAACTCGCTGCCGTCATGGAACCGATTGCCATTTCCGGCTACCATACGGTCCGGGTGAGGGAACCCTTTTAGAAAATCGTTATCTGTAAATTGGCTGGCAATCTCATGATGTTAGCGGTTGCAGCAAACCGGTAGATCGTTTGATATTTTTTTGACGTGACGCAGTCGCGTTTCCGAGCAGCAGCTCAATTGGTCTGAGGCTGGGCCTCGTTAATATTTCAGGATAAAACAACAGATGTCACAACAGTTGGCACAGGAAATACTGGGCGAGCTCGAATCACTTCGTCTGATCGACCCACACACACATATCAACCCCATGTCTGCAGCCTCTAAGACGCTGGCCGACATCATGGGTTACCACTATTACACAGAGCTCGCTCATTCCGCCGGTCTCGCAAAAAATCGTATCGAAGAACCGGGCCTCGCCCCCAAAGAAAAAGTCGCAAGGCTTGTGCCCTGGCTGGCCACAATTGAAAACACAGCCCAATACAGCTGGTTGTTGGAAATTTGCCAGGTGTTCTTTGGCTTCGAAGGCGACCAGATTACAGAATCGAACTGGGAGGCACTGTACGACACGTCGCTGGCCAGGATGAGTCAACCGACCTGGGAAAAGCAGGTTCTGGAAACCAGTGGACTTGACCAGGTTTATCTCACCAACGACTTCGACGACCCACTATCCGATTTCGATACAAGCTTTTATGTTCCATGCCTGCGAACTGACGACCTTGTCTTCCATCTGTCCAAAACAGTGGTCCGAGAACGCCTGAAAAAGTGCACGGACTCTTCACCAACAAACGCCACCGAACTAAAAGATTCTCTGGGCAAACTGTTTGCCCACTTTACGGCGAATAATGCTCGAGCGTGTGCGATTTCTCTACCACCATCGTTTGCACCAGAACGCGTTACGTCGGAAGCTGCTGATGCCGTGGTTGGCAAAGTATTTCAAGGCAAAGATCTGGACAGCAACGAACAGACCCTGCTTAGCCGTTTTGTGTTCTGGTCGCTTGCTGAATATTGTGCTGAGTACAAACTTCCTTTCGACCTGATGATCGGGGTGAATCGGGCAGTTTTTGAAGCCGGCGTGTACCAGGGACAGGACCTGTACGACAAACGAGTGTCACTGATCCAGTACAAGCCGCTCCTAAACGCGTTTCCTGAGGTGACGTTTCCAATTTCTGTATTGTCTGAAACCAGCAATCAGGAACTCGTCAGCTATGCATGGATTTTCCCTAATATCGTTACAAACGGACATTGGTGGTATTCAAATATTCCCGTGTACATCGAAAACGACACACGCGGGCGATTGCAGGCGGTGCCTCAAACGAAGCAAATTGGCTATTACAGCGATATGTACAAGCTGGAATTCGCTTTGCCAAAATTTGCCATGTACCGCCGGATTTTGGCGAAGGTTTTGGCGGAAGACTTCGTTATCGGTCGTGGGTGGAAATCAGACAAAGCAGTAGAACTCGGAAAACGGGTCCTTCGCGGCAATGTGGAGTCGATTTTTGGGAAAGCCCCTTAAAGCATTACACAGTTGGTAAGTGTTATCAGCTAAGATAAGACCCCTTCCGCAGCGGGTCACTGTGGTCTTTCTTTGAGAAGAAAACTTGCTGTAGAGCAACCATGCTATGCCTCGCATCATTTTATTGAAGGAAGGTCAGGCGATCCCCTACGAACTGGAAACCTATCCAGTTCGACTTGGGCGTCACCCGGACTGCACCGTTCAGCTTGACTCCAATATGGTGTCCAGGTTTCATGCGCAGCTTGTGCAGAAAGACAACCGGGTTCTGCTGGAGGACCTCGAAAGCGGAAATGGGTCATTCCTGAACGGCAAGCAGCTGGAAGCATCCAAACCAGCTGCCTTAAAGCACGGCGACCGAATTAAGCTTGGTCCAATCAAGTTTCGCTTCGAAGACGAATCGACTGTTGATGCGGAATCCAGCAAATACAACGCTCCTATTGGCCTGGAATTAAACGAAGAGGCCAGCAGCACAATCATGGGATCGGCCGTTGCCGGTGGGTACGGCTTACTGGATGTTCGTCCGGAAGACAAACTGAAGGGCATTTTGAAAATCAACAAGGCCCTGGCGGGTACTGTCGAAATCAGCAGCATCAGCCCGAAAATCCTTGATGCCTTGTTTGAGATCTTCCCGCAGGCAGACCGCGGCTCGATTCTGATGAAAGAATCGCAGACAGCTCCGTTGGTACCTGTCGCTCAAAAACACCGCAGCATTAACGACGACGACACAGTTCGCTTAAGTCGAACAATTGTGGATAAAGTACTGACGGAAAAAACGGGAATCCTGTCCGCAGATGCGGCCAACGATTCCAGATTCAGCGCCAGCGAATCGATTTCAAGCCTTACGATTCACTCGATGATGTGCGTCCCCATGTTGAACCTGGAAGACCAGCCGTTCGGTGTCATCAACCTTGACACACAGAACCCGATGAAAAGGTTTACGGACGACGACCTTCAACTTCTGCTTGCCGTTGCCAGCCAGTCAGCGAACGCGTACGAAAATGCACGCCTGATGGTAACCTACATGGCGAAGCAGAAGCAGGACAAAGAAATGGGCATCGCCCGCAACGTCCAACACGCTCTGCTTCCGGAACACTTGCCTCAGGTTCCTGATTATCAGTTCTTTGCTTCATACGATTCAGCTCAGGAAGTCGGCGGCGATTACTTCGACTGCTTCATGATTGGCAAAGACAAAGTCTGCGTTTCCTTCGGTGACGTGGCAGGCAAGGGCGTACCAGGTGCTTTGATCATGTCTCGAATGTCCAGTGTTGTGCAAAACACAATGACCTTCACAGACAGCGTGGCCGTCGCCATTCAACGCATCAACGATCACATGTGCCACAACATGGTCGAAGGACGTTTCGTCACCTACATTCTGGGTGTGATCGACCTGAAAACACACAAAATAACGCTGGCAAACGCTGGCCACATGTCACCGGTCATCAAGAAAACTGACGGAACAATTGAAGAAATGAGCGACGACAGTACCGGAATTCCAGTCGGCATTATGTCGGGATATCCGTACGAAATCATCGAACGTCAAATTGATCCAGGTGATGTGTTCACGCTTGTGACTGATGGGGTCGACGAAGCCATGGACCCGGCTGGCAACCTTTATGGAAAAGATCGAGTTATCGACTTTATCCGCAATGGTTCTTCAGACCCGGAACAGCTGGGAAAAGACATGCTGGCAGATGTTCGAGCTCACGCGAACGGTCGACCGCAAAATGATGACATCACCATTATGGTGTTCGGGCGAAAGCTCTAACGGCTAAATTCAGACGCCAAAATTCCAAGCCGTTTCTTCAGCAAACAGGGCGTCACCAATGTGCCGTCTGTTCGAACAGACGGCTCGCAGCCTGCGAGCATCTTGTGCAGCCTCTGGTTGACGTGGGAAGTGGCTGTTGACTCGCCACGAGTTGAACAAAAAGCGATCCCACAGCAATTCCTTGGCGCAAAAAGAAACCCTATTCAGGATTGAATAGGGTTGCGTAATTTCTTATTGCTTAGCAACGAATACTGGCCTTAATCGCCTGAACTCCGCCACGCCATTTCGGATGGTTCTGCAACTTTGCGATAGCCGAGACTCAACATCACTTCCAACACTTCGCTCCAGGTTGGAAATGGGCGACCGCTTTTGCGTTTGTAGTCGTCCATCGCTCGCATAAACTCCACTTCCGCTCCGGAATAGTCTCGCTCGCACGTTGTCGGATCGATCTGCCGACGTCGATCCTGCTTACGTCGATCTGAAACCTGTCGTGATCCTTCAGTTTGCACGACTTCCTTGGAAACACTCTCCTGTCGTGTGCTTGATAAGCGACGACTCCGTGCGCGACGGTTGGTAACCAACACGTCTGAATCTGATTCCATCATTTGTTCAATACTTTCTCACGTCGAGGGGAAAACGCAGTAGACCATTTTCGGTAGAGTTTGGGAAAACAAACCACCGCCAGTCACGCTCAACCTGAAGACGAGATCTGCTCAATGAGAAGTCGCCCTGAACGCACATAGGTCTGACTTTAAGAGTCTTCCACAAAAAACGACGAACGGAGAAAATAAACCGATTAAAGAACGCTGATAACAAAAGGAAACATGAGCGATTGTGGAACATAACCGTCTGTAACGATTGTCCGGCACAAATTCCGGTTGCTCAGTCGCCAAACTATTTGTGGTAGCCAAGAGATGCCATCACGTCGAACAGTTCTTCAAACGTGATAAATCGACGTCGATACGTAATCTTGTACTCATCAACGGCGTCAGCGAATTCGGCAACTTCGGGCCGAATCGAGCGGTTTCCGTCTCGAAATTGACGACGCTCAAAACCCATTTTTTCTGCTCCGTCACGATTCCGTCGCTCGATGAAATCAGGACTGCCAACCTTTTCCAGTTGTTGTTCCATTGAATCTGCCTTGCTTGTCTTCATGCCTCAAAGTGAATTCGGCGGGACTACCGTTTCGAATGCTCCTGAATGAGTCTGGAACGAGTTTTCAAGTCTCGCAAACCGCTTCACTTAGATACCGTTAATTTGGATCATTGTTCTGTAACAGTAAATCCGAATAGTGAGACCCTGTTGATTCTGAGACTACAGGAATTCTGGTAGCCTGCCCCGATTAATTCACTGAACCTTCGAAAACGCCCCGACCTGATGGCTGGCCGTTGGTTCGCAGTTGGCGACCGGCATGGTCATTCGTCAAAATCCTATCGCGTGTTGTTTATGGAATTGTCATGGAACAGAAACAGTCAATTTGCGTGATGGGTGGTGGAGCCATGGGCACCGCCTGCGCCGTGGTTCTGGCCAAACATCCGTCGCATGACGTGCGTTTGTGGATTCGAAACCCAACGTTCGCATCTCACATTGCCGAAACCCGTGAAAACGCAAGACTGCTGCCTGGCGTTCGAATCGACAACCAGGTTGCAGTCACCGCAGACATTGCGGCGGCTCTACACCAAAGCACAATGGTTGTTATTTGTGTGCCAACACGTGGCCTTCGCGAAGCCGTTGGCAACCACAAAAACCACATTCCAGAAGACGCAGTTCTGGTAAGCGCTGTCAAGGGCATCGAAATTGAAACTCTAGTGCGCCCCAGCGAAATCATTCAGCAACTTCTGGGTGAACGGTCAGTCGTCGCATTTGGTGGGCCCTGCCATGCAGAGGAAATGGCTGTTGGAAAACCTGCCAGCGTAGTCGCCGCCAGTTCGAATATCGCCGATGCAGAACTTGTACAGGCAGCCTTTTCGAATCAGCACTTTCGAGTCTACTCCAATAACGACATTCTGGGTGTTGAACTTGCAGGAGCACTTAAAAACGTGATCGCAATCGCCGCCGGAATTTGCGACGGTCTGAATCTGGGCGACAACGCCAAATCGGCACTGATCACTCGCGGACTGGCCGAAATGGTTCGCTTTGGAGACGCCATGGGCGCTGCGCCGGAAACATTCTACGGGTTGGCAGGTATCGGCGACCTGATCGCGACCTGCGGAAGCGGTCACAGTCGAAATCGCCATGTGGGCGAACTTCTAGGCTGCGGACGAACTCTGGACGATATCAGAAACTCAATGCACGCTGTCGCAGAAGGAGTCTTCACGGCTCAAAGCGTTTACAGCATCGCCCAACAGAAACAGATCGACATGCCAATCGCTCGCGAGGTCTATCGAGTGCTATTCGAAAACAAGTCACCACGCGAAGCAACTGCCGAACTGATGCAGCGTCCTCTTCGCGAAGAATAACTCTCGCCGAAGACTGTCAGATGCACTCGAAACAGCCGCTATCCCCGGACGCAAATGACCTGCAGGATCGTGTTCCAATCGCTGTGGAACGTTTCACGCCGACACCATCACGCGGCTGCGTGGAATGCAGTTGAAATGACCGGTCAAGCCGCACTAGTTTTCGGGAAACGGAGCGGGAGCCTGTCCATCGGTTGCTGTGCCAAGTTCGCCAGCCAACGCGGCGGTGATCTGTTCGGCCTTCTTCGTATCGGCCTTCGCAAGTTCCGCGTTGCCACTTTTCTCACGTTCATCAGCTCTGTGGCGATAAGCTGCAGCGACTGTTTCGTCGAACCGCTGAGCTGCCTCAAAGTCCTGAACTGCCTGATCGTAGTTCTGTAACGCAAACCACGCGTCGCCTCTTACTGAATACGCGGCCGGTGTTGGTTTG
Source organism: uncultured Planctomycetaceae bacterium (assembly GCA_937916515.1). Classification (GTDB taxonomy): domain Bacteria; phylum Planctomycetota; class Planctomycetia; order Planctomycetales; family Planctomycetaceae; genus Fuerstiella. The sequence continues at coordinate 77,392 of CALFSX010000306.1, forward strand.
CTAACAATCGATTCGTCGCAATCAGCAATCGACTTGCGAACTTCTCCGGTCTTCAACCAGGCGTAAGCTCTGCCGTTTAAAGCATTGATGTTGCCAGGAGCAATCGCCAACGCTCGCGAATAGTCCTGAACGGCTGCTCCAAATTCCGAACCTTCGACAAGATAGTTGGCTCGCTGAATCCACACGTCCGGCGTCGCTGCTTTTGCAAAGGCCTGCTGCGTCAGTTGATTCAAACCGGTTAACCAGCGAATCTGCTGAGCATCCTTGTTGGCTTCCTCATACTTTTCCATTTTCAGGTAGGCCGCTCGTCGGTGGTTTAGCCAGCGAGTGTCCGTTGGAGCCAGACTGACAGCCTTACTAAATGCCTCAATGGCCGCAGGATAGTTTTCCTGCTGCAGATAGGTCAGCCCACAGTTGTTCCAAGCGGTCGTGTAATCCGGTTTAAGTTCCGTCGTGGCCTTCAGGTCTGCAAGAGCCTCATCAAGCTTGCCTTGTTTCATGCGAGCGAAACCACGGTTGTTAAGTCCGTCGGCGTACTTTCTATCCAGCTCAACAGCTTTATTGAAGTCCGCCTCTGCTGCCGCGTAATTCTGTCGAGACAGCCCAACCAGGCCACGATTGTTCCACGCAGCGGTCAACTTTGGATCAAACTGAATTGCCTTGTCGAAGTCAGCACACGCCTGATCTGTCAAACCGCGAGTCATCAGAAAATAGCCGCGAACATTCAGTAACTCAGCGTTCTGCGGATCCAGGCTGACTGCCAGATTGAAGTCCACTTGAGCATTCGCATTCTCGCCCATCAATACATACACATCCGCGCGAAGTCGAAACAACTTTGAATCGCCCGGTGATACGGCAATCGCCTGACTTAGAGCTTCAATAGCCACCGATGGACGGCCTGCAACAACTGCAGCTTTGGCTTTCTGAATCAACTGATCAACAGCCGGATTCGCCACAGTTTGAGTCGCGGTGGGCTTTGCCGTAGCCGCTGCATCAGCAGACACGTTGTTTGTTGCGACGGCCGAATTGATTGCCAAAGGAATTCCAACAGATGCCGCCTGCTCCGGAGTCTTAGATCCACATCCGGCTAAAAAAACCAGCAAGGTCAAAATTGAAATACGTCGCATCAGTTCGCTCCATCCGTCAACTCACAAACGCAGCCTCATGCCACGCCGTCAAAAGTCTGTTGCCTTTGTAACGGGAAATGACGAAATGTGTCAATCTCGATTCCGCAGCAGCCCCACTTACGGGTGCACGTCAGGGCTTGTGGTGTTTGATTGTGGCTGCAAGAGTCAATCTCAGAAGATGAGGAACTTCTGTTAAGCCACGAGTGAGAGACCAGTTGAACCGAGGGAAAGCTCTCAGCTTGATCGCCGTCCCGTTGTGATTGGAGGGGATTTACCGGAGTTAGCGTGACGGGAATGGTAGGTGGCAAATTACCGCGACCAAGCAGTTGCTCAAATGATCCAGGAAGGCAAGATTTCTCATCCAGACGATTTGAACGACTATCGAGCTCATCATGAAGGAGCACCTGGAAGTAAGACCATATCGTTCGTAAAAAAAGTGATCATACAGTGGCTGCTAATGAGGGCTCAATGGCCCCAACTCGGAGAGCACTCAAACAACAGAGGAAGGCAAGGACAGCTGATGTTGATGTCTGTGCGAAGAAGCCGACTGGTCAAATAAAGGGTCGTCTCAATGGCCTTAAAGTGCGAGACTTGGTGTTGATCGACGTGTATGAAAGCGCTAAAGATGTGATCCGGATGCCGGGGCTTGGCGCCGAGGAATTTAGCACAATCGAAGATGCAATCCATTTTGCTGAAGCTGTTGGCTCTTTATTTGTAATTTACCCACGACAGGTTTCTAGTCTGTGGCTAAACAGTAATACAAAGACATATGTGGCAGGCCCAAAGAAAGGAACCTCTGAGGTAATTTCCGATGCCGACGTGAAAGCGTACCAAGAGACCTAACAGGAACAATACGGACGCTTGATTCCAGGCGGACTTTTCACCAAAAGAACCGCGGGAAAAGAACCGCTGGGCCATCCACCCTGAAAACGACAAATAAGGCGTTCTGGCCACTCTCACAAGAAGGGAGACATGCGTTAATTGGATAACTCCCGCCATCCGCGGTGCCGAGGCGGGTGGATGGCCCGCAGGCGAGAGGCGAGAGGCGAGAGGCGAGAGGCGAGAGGCGAG
>CALFSX010000307.1 GCA_937916515.1 uncultured Planctomycetaceae bacterium
ACCATTTCATCAATGATATCCAGGGGGAAACGGGTATCCGGACACGCTGCTAGAACAGGCTGGCTGGATCGACGCCGTCTTCGTCGTCATCTGGTTCAGCAATGTTTGTCTGGCGAGGCGGTGGGGTTGCTTTGACGGCGGCTGTTGCCGTTCCATCAAAAGGAGCCGTCACGGCGTTTCCGTCGCGATCGACACCCGTGACGATTTCAATTCGCTGAGCGGCCTGTTCCAGTTGCTGATGGCATGTCTTCAGCAGATTCATACCGCGTTCGTATTGGCTCATGGAATCCATCAACGGCGTTTGCCCGGATTCCAGAGTATCGACAATCTGCTGCAGTTCGGCCATCGCCTGTTCAATAGGAACTTCGTCTTCAGGATTTGTCTTCGGTTTCTTCTTGGCCATTGTCATTCTGCTGCGAACAATTTCGAACTCGCAAATTTTGCTTAGCCGAAGTTTAGAAAGTTCGCCCTGCAGAGAAAAGGCAACAGAACCACGATGCCACGGAGATCGTGCGGCTTTTATGTGCTTAGTTTATTGGGGGCTATTTTGACTCGCTCAGGAAGTCATCAGGCCACGCTGCTGGACAGCCCATCACGTTGTCATTTCGTATAGCGTATCGTATTTTAAGCCCAGCAGGCACTGTTCATCGCTGACTGAACGCACTTCTGGTCCAGCCAACAGCAATTTATCGGCCTCCGATCCGAAATGAATCAATAGCCCGAACCGATCAACATGGTGCAACATTTCACGAAAAATGTTCCGCCAACGCTGAGACTCTTTGACTGATGTGTTGGTGGAAGCCAGGGTGCTCCAGCAGTCACAGTGAAGCCGAGTCATCAGGACGAGATCGTCATTATTCGGCAACTGCGATTCAACCGACGCGTTACTAAATCGTGTGAAACCGAATCTGTCGGCTGTAATGGCTTCGTCCTGAAGTGCTTCGCCAAGCAACTTCAGCTTCAGCCCATCCGGTATCGCCTTCTCTAGAGAACCAACGTCAGTATGCTGCGGTAATGTTGCAATCACTATCGTGCACAAACGAAACATTCCTTTCATGGCCAACGCTGACACAACTCTTGCCAGACGGATGGTACTTATAGAACTCAATATTCGCGTAGTTGCTTAGTTGGCCTGGACGATGGCCGCGAACTCTGCATCGGATACGGATTCTAAACAATACTGCGTTTGAATTGAATTGCTGAAGTCGGGGCCATTCGCACTTGATGATTCTGCAAGCCACGAGATACAAAAGTCGCTAACGCTTTTGGGTACTCGATAAATGTTTCCGCACCATGTCCCCGCAAACCAATAGCCGTGTATCGCAGCAACCCAGAAACTGCTTCCACCACCACGGCGTGACATCACACAGATCCGATGCCAGCCATCCATCGGTTCGGGTGAGGTGCAAAAATACCCGGAAGCTTGAATTGCCGAAGTAATTTCTCCGTATTCATCAGCGACTCGATCGCCATTAAAGTCAACATACCATTGACTCAGCCTGCTCACCCATTCGTCAAGTGTGTCGGCAACCGCAGTGGCAGTTTGATCATCCTGGGAAAACCTGAAGACAGGTGAATTTGAACGCAACGTATCCAGGACAAATGCGTCGCCGCCCCACGTTGTTCCGATCGCGAGCAGGCCGGGACGCCAGCATTCGCAATAAACAGCATCAGACTGTATTTGCTGATTCAGATTGCAGACATAGTCTACGCTGTCGGGAATGTACGCGTCAGACGGGCGATTGTCATGGAACGGATACGCAGACATGATGCGCCGGTAGGCGGAGGGGACCGAAATTTTCAGGATTTTCTGGATTGTGGCAAAGTCTGACTCAGTCATTGCGCTGTCAGCCAACTGTTGCAATCCCCCAGTCGCGACAGGAGATTATCTATTATCATACAGACAACGAGCGCAAGCAGACTAAAGATTGAGCACTTCATAAATTCAGGCCCTTCATCGGCACACAACGCCGCGCTGAAGCGGAATGATCGAAAACACTCAACAGGAATTTCCGTTTAGTGTCCACAGCCGCCGGAACCGCAGCCGCCACCGCCAGAACCACATCCGCCGCCACCCGATGCCTGGACAATTCCGGATGCCGCCACGGGCTGCACATGCACAATACCGTGGCCAGCTGCGGCAGCCAGTAGAGCCAATCGAGTCGTTTCTGCGTCCTGTCCGTTCAAAACGTACAGCACAACCTGGTCTGCTTCCAGCGTCCATTCGACGTCGATAATTTGAAGTTGCAGCTGCCAGTCGCTGACTCGTTGCTGCCAATCGAAAAACTCCAGCTCTGCGCGTTTTCGATTTTCCGCATGAGTCGCAAGGTCTGCGTCTGTGGCGATTCGTTGAACTTCGCCCGTCACCGGGTTGTCGGTGGTGATGATTCCCTTGCGGACAATTTCCAGCAGGTCGGCAACTTCCACGCCTCGATCAGACGTCACGACCAACTTCAACCCCCGGCGTTCGCCGGCTTCCAGTTGAAGTTTCAGTTCGTCACTAAGGCCGAATCGAGCCACCTGCGGAATCAGTCCGTAGCGGACCAAGGCCACGTTTTCCGGTTGCACTTCTTCCGGCTGCAAGTCTGCTGCGGAAGAATCGTGCTGCACGTCCTGAGCCACAGCTGCTTCGTCAACTCGATTTGCACTAATCACTCTGCCACCCACTTATTTTCTATTCTGCCAACATCGTCCAGAATGACTCTACGTAATACCGCGACAACCGCTATCGATAAATAACCACCAAAACCACCAGAGCTTCGCCGCGGCCAGTGTTGCGAATCTGATGCGGCACGTCCGCCTTGTAGCTGGCGGAATCTCCCTTATTCAATGTCGTCGCATCCTGGTCCGATGTTATCTCCACAGTTCCCTTCTGCACAGTAAGGAACTCACGCGTTCCTTCAAAATGAGCGGCAGACTTCAGGATTCCCTCAGAATTGAATCGAACTTCGTACAGTTCAACGTCCTTTTCCAGGTTCAACGGCGACAAAGTTCGAATCGTGCAGTCTTTGTCTTCACGAAAGATGTGAGTTCGGTCGGATGCTCTAACAACGTCGATGTTGGGCACCACATGAGACTGCTCAATCAGTTCAGCCACGGAAAGACCGAACGCGGCCGCAATTTTAACGGTAACGGCCAGAGTCGGATTCGCCTGTTCGCGTTCAATCTGGCTAAGCATAGAGCGACTCACGCCGGAAGCCCTGGACAATACGTCCAGTGACCAGCCAGAATCCTGCCTCAGCTGACCAATGCGCTGGCAAACGGTGCGGCTGACGTCTTCTGCCGACATAGCGGACGGGTTGGGAACGTCATTCATGTTTTTGCAATATTCAGGATAAAGGATATTTCATCTTGTAAACAGGATGGTCGGTATTCTAGTATACGAAACACAACGTCCGTTATCTAGCACAAAAAGGATTTCGAAATGAAGGCACTGGTTAAACGCAACGCCGAAAAAGGTCTGTGGCTGGAAGATGTTCCTGAACCGAAAGTCGGACTGAACGATGTCTTGATCAAAGTGGATCGCACGGGGATCTGCGGAACCGACGTTCATATTTACAAATGGGACGACTGGGCTAAAAAGACCATTCCAGTGCCGATGGTCGTCGGTCACGAATTTGTCGGCGAAGTTGTGGAAGTTGGTTCCAACGTGCTGGACTTTCATCCAGGAGAAATCGTCAGCGGCGAAGGGCACGTGGTGTGTGGTCGCTGTCGTAACTGCCTGGCCGGTCGCCGACACCTGTGCAACAAGACTCAGGGAATCGGCGTCAATCGCCCCGGAGCCTTTGCAGAATATATTGCTTTGCCGATGACCAACGTGTGGCACCACGCTCCCGACATCGACAAAGATATCGCGTCCATTTTTGATCCGTTCGGAAACGCCGTACACACGGCATTAACGTTTCCGGTGCTTGGCGAAGACGTGTTAATTACAGGAGCAGGCCCGATTGGCTTGATGGCCGCCGCCGTGGTTCGGCATGCGGGTGCTCGCCACGTGGTCATTACCGACGTGAACGAATGGCGGTTGTCTCTGGCCAGAAAGCTGGGCGTTACCAGAGCCGTTAACGTCAGCGAAGAAAAGCTGACCGACGTGCAAAAAGAACTCGGCATTGTCGAAGGCTTTGATGTCGGGCTGGAAATGTCTGGCAACCCGTCTGCGTTTCGAGACATGTTGGCGAATATGTGCCATGGCGGAAAAATCGCCATGCTGGGCATTCCTTCAGAAGACATTTCGATCGACTGGAACACCGTGGTGTTTAACATGCTGACGATTAAAGGCATTTATGGTCGAGAAATGTACGAAACCTGGTACAAGATGACCGTTATGTTGCAAAGTGGCCTGGATATCAGCCCCGTGATTACTCACCGAATGAACTACACCGATTTCGAAGACGGCTTCGCGGCAATGCTTTCCGGCGAATCCGGCAAGGTCATTCTTAAATGGTAGGCCGTTGATCGCAAAAAGCTTACCTTCCGCGATCAGCGACGATCGCGGAAGCTAGTACTACAGTCGCACTTGTCTAAAAACGCAGATAATTCTATGACTCGCTCT
>CALFSX010000308.1 GCA_937916515.1 uncultured Planctomycetaceae bacterium
GCCAACTGGTTCTGGTGTACGGTTACAGACCAATTAGACTTTACCAACGACGTCACCGGTTCAAGGAAAGGGCCGTATTTCAACGCGCTGCGGCTGATTGAGAGATGGCACGGCCTTATTCGACTTGTTCTTCCAGCCATCAGTGCAGGAGCCGACCGTGAGCACTCGGCCGGTGGGAACCGGCCCTACTTCGCTAATCTTTGTCTCTTGCGCCCAAATGAGTGGCCAGGAAGTCGGCTCGTCGTCGGCTGCCGTATTGGCTTTCGCAGGCTCCGTGGCCGCTGCCGGCCATAAGCAGGAAGTCGAAGTTTTTGCCGGCCTTTGTTAACGCGGAAACAACCTGAGTTGTGCTGGCCGGATCTACGTTGCGGTCCAGTTCTCCAACCACCAACATTAAATGGCCTTGCAGCAGGTGAGCATTTTCTACGTTGGAATTAGTGGCATAGTGGTCATCAACGGGCCACCCCATCCACTGCTCGTTCCACCACAGCTTGTCCATCCGGTTATCGTGGCAACCACAATCGGCAACAGCTGCTTTATAGAATGTTCCGTGCCACAACACGGCCCCCATCGCATTTTGTCCGCCCGCAGAACCTCCATAAATTCCGACTTTCGAAATGTCCATCCAGGGAAACTTCGCGGCGGCTGCTTTCATCCAGGCAATGCGGTCCGGAAAACCGGCGTCTCTTAGGTTGCGAAAACAAACGTCGTGAAATTCTTTAGAACGCCACGCGGTTCCCATGCCATCAATCTGCACGACAATCATGCCTCGATCTGAAATCTGATGCTGATGGCGATAGGTGCTGCGAAAGGCCTTGGGCACATGATGATCGTGCGGCCCGGCATAGATGTTTTCCACAACCGGATACTGCCTGTTGGCATCAAAGTATTTCGGCAGGTGGATGATCCCCCAAATGTCTGTTTCGCCATCGCGACCTTTGGCGGTGAAACGTATTGGCAAAGATCCTCGAGCAGCCACCAGGGCCGACGCATCGCCGGTTTCCAGAGTGGTGATTAACGATCCATCGTCACTGCTGCGAAGCTCCGTAACGGCCGCCAGGTCAACTCGCGAGTACCTGTCCAGAAACATACGACGATCGGGCGACATCGTGACGGAATGTGTGCCATCGCCTTCCGTTAGAATTTTGAAGCCGCTGCCATCGAAGTTGACTTTGCAAAAGTGTTCGTGATACGGATCCTGTCCGCTGACGATTCCCACAGCGTAAAACCAGATCACTTCAGCGGCTGTATCGATGTGTTCGATTTTCTTCACATTCCAGTTGCCGGTAGTTACCGAGTTGATCACCTGGCCGGTTTTGACGTTGTAGCGGTAAAGATGGTTCCAGCCGGATCTTTCGCTGGCCCACAATAGTTCGTCGTTGGGAAGCCACTCCATAACGAACTTGCCGCTGGTGGAATAGTGAATAAACGTCTCACTGGTTTCGTCGACAATTGCGGAAACGCTGCCGTCGCTGGCGGATACTTTCAGAACTCGCAACGCCTGATGTCCACGCTGGTTATAGAACAGATAGAAGTGGTCGCCATCTTCTGACCATTTCAAAAACTGCAGCTTAAACGGATTGTTGAAGAGTTCGTTTGATATTGGTGTTTCGGTGCCATCCTGTGTGTTGAAAAGTCTCGGTGATGAAATCGGCAACGGGGCACCGGGTTTGGCATACGGATAGCTTTCCAGTTTTGGTTGCAGCTGATCTTTCGGGGATGAGTCGATATACCAGACTCGCGGTTCCGAGACTTTCTTTGTTTGAAAGGCCAGCACTCTGCTGGAATCGGGCGACCAGCGAACGTCTGGTTCAGTAACCGGTGGGTCCTGCAAAGTGTATTGCATTTCCACCAGCCGAGATCGTGAGGCGTCTTTTTGAAACGTGTTGGACACGATCGCGTCGGTTGAAAGTTGGCGTTCTGTGGAGGCTGCAGAATCGCCGTCTTCCGGCTGAGTTGTCAGCCACAGATTTTCGTCGCGAACGAATGCCGTGTAACGTCCATTGGGGGATTTAGTGATCGAAGAACGACGCGATCCGGAACGGCGTTCTCCGTCTGCACGCGAGCGTGATTGCTGCTTCAGTGATTCCGTGATCGCCGCTGGATCGACGGTGACTTCGCTGGTTCGTTCGCCAACTTCGAAGGCGGCGATGTCTGCGCCGTTAACGTACTTCACCAGCCAGACGTGGCCAGCGAAGGTATGCTGAATCGTCTTTTTGCCGGGCTGGATTGTTTGATAGGTTTTAGGTGTGGAGTCTCGGCCAATCCACACAAGTTCGATCGCTTTGTCAGACTGATTCGCAACTTCGAATTCAACATCTCCACCTTTATCGATGGACTTGCGTGGCGGCAGAAAGAAGCGAGTTGTCGAGTTGGCTGCAGTCGGCGATTCAATCCTGTCAAGTTCATAGGTGGCCAGGTTCAGATTCCATGAACCCAGTTTGCATTTGATGATGACGTGTGTTTTGTCTTCAGAAAATTCAAGCTGTTCGATGGGCAGCTTCGTCGATGCAATGTTGGTTGAAGTGGCATCGGACAGCAGTTTCGCCACACGATCGTGATCGAATGCCGCTTTTCGAGTTCCCGCGTTGGCATCAACCAACACAAATTCCCAGGCTTCTGCACTGGTTTTAACTCGGTACCAAAAGCCATCGTTGCTGGCGAACCAGTTCGGTTCGACGACGTCTCGATACACCTGAGCCTGCTGACTGAAACCGGCCGAGTTATGAAAGCAAATGCACAGCAGCGTTGCGAAGCCGCTAACGATGGATTTGTAAAACGTCATGAGAAGCTGGTCTTGGTAGGCAAGTTTGGAGAGCGTTGGAAGGTTCCGTGGCGAATAATCCACGCGCGGAACGCACACTTTACGATTGCGGCGGCAACAGCACAACAAAGCAGGTTGTTCTGGTGAAACAGGAAGAACGTTTTGTGGTTACGCGACTGCTAAAGTTTAGTCCCCATTATTCAGTCAGCAGTCTGCGTTAGTTTGGTTTTTAGCCACCAGTTTCAACGAGTCGTCCGCTTGGAAGTGGGGAATTGCGGAACAGCCGGCTTCCATGGGACATCCATTGCGGATCAAAGGCGTCTAAAAGAAAATGAGGCAGCACGCCTTCGGTATTTCTGCGGGGGCCGTTCGTTTGACCGCAGGGGCGTTCGTGTTCATGATGGAATGAAATAAGGTTCAACAAGTCTTGCTTTCATAAAGAACAACCAATGATTCGATTGCTGTTTACTTTGTCGCTTGCCGCCTGCGCCACAATGTCGGTCACGTTTGCCGACAATGCACCGAACACCCTCACGGACGCAGAAAAAGCGGCTGGCTGGAGTTTACTGTTTGATGGCACGTCCACTGATCAATGGCGAAACTACAAGAAAGACGGAATCAGCGACGGCTGGGTGGTGAAAGATGGCGTGCTGACTCGAGCGAAAAAAGGTGCAGGAGACATTATTACAAAGCAGAAATTTGCGGCCTTCGAAATTGTGCTCGATTATAAAATTTCTGCCGGCGGCAACAGCGGGCTTATGTTTCGAGTGACCGAAGATGGTGATCGACCTTGGCACAGTGGCCCGGAGATTCAGATTCAGGACAACAAAGACGGCCACGATCCTCAGAAAGCCGGCTGGTTGTATCAGTTTTATTCCACAGAAAAAGACGCCACAAAACCGGCTGGCGAATGGAACACGTTGAAGGTGCTGATTACTCCCGAACGCTGCGTTCACACCATGAATGGTACAAAATACGTGGAATACGTAATCGGGTCTGACGATTGGAACGCTAAGTTGGCGGCCAGCAAGTTTAGCAAATTTCCAGGGTTTGCAGCGGCTGCAGAAGGTCACATTTGCCTGCAGGACCATGGCAACGAAGTGTCGTTCAGGAATATTAAGATTCGTGAAGTGAAGTAGTAGGGCAGTTTTCATTTTTCAGCACCACCGGGCGTTCGGGCGTTGTCCCCGGTTTCCGTTGGTTTCCACGCGGATGGGCCATTTCTGGTCGAAAAACCCTGCCTTTTTCCGGACTTCGGAAAATTCGCGAGTGTCCGGGTTAGACGTCTCAACCGACTGCGTCTGGTTTGTTGAGATGCATCGAAACGTGTTGGTTTTGAAGTATCCCGCGTCGAATTTGGAGCCAAAACCAGGCTGAAATTCGTCGCTTTAACATTGGAAGTTTGGAATGACGGACGAGCCGTCGAATAAGACGGATCATCTGGACGCGCTTTACAGGGAAAATTCCCGAGAGCTGTGGGCGATTTTCTATTCGCAGTGCAGCGATCCGGAACGAGCCTACGATGCGGTTCAGGAGGCGTACTTAAAATATTACGTATACGATGGAGAGCCGATTCGCGACCCTCGTGCGTGGTTGTTGCGAGTCGGGCAGAACTGGTTGCGAGATGTCGCAAGGCGTAAAAGCAGCAGTACAAAACTTTCCGCAACACTGGATGAAGTGGCGAACGATCGATTTGCCCCGGATGAACTTTTGACGTCTGACGAAAATCGCGAAACGATTCGTGAGACGTTGTTGAAAATGCTGGAAGACGACCGGCGAGTGCTGGTGATGAAATATGCACTGGATTGGTCGTCTGCTCAAATGGCAATAGTGATGGATTGTACGGCAGCCGCAATTGACATGCGTCTGTCCAGAGCTCGCAGACGTTTGGCAGAGCTTTTGGAAGAACAAGGATACTCAAATGAATGAACAATCCGACAATCGCAGGACGCTGAACGAGAGCCAGATGGACCAACTGCTGAGCTCATTCTACAAGCTTGAAATGCCGTCTAAGCTGGACCAACTTCCATCGTCGTGGCCACAGTTGGAAGCGGCAGCTTCTGCGAAGAAGGCGAAGACTGCTGTCACTATGGTCGCCGTTGATGCACCTTCATCAGGAAGCTTTGCGTCCGATGTCGGCACGTACCACTCGGGCTCTTCTTTAGGAAGTCGTGCCGTTGTCGCGGTTGCGTCACTGGCCGCCTGCCTGGCAGTTATCGTCGCCAGCAGTTTCAGTAAGCCCGCTGCTGAACCGACAATTCCTGTGTCGTCCAACGTCGAAATTTCCGCTCCTGTCGATGATGTGAACACCACGATGGAAGAGATCGACGGCATTGAACTTGGCGAACAAAAAGCTGAGTAGTCGGCGGGCGGAGGTGCTGGAGTGATTATCTGCGAGCCTCTGCTTGCTCCGTTAATTCTGCAATAAAAACGAGCTTTGGGGCGGCATTACATGGTGGCCACCCGTGTACAAACTCCGATCTCATTTGTTTGCGGAGTCATTTAGACGGTCTTTAGTGGCGGCTGACCCAACGCAGCATGAAGGCGTCGTCGAAATCTGTGTGATCTCGTTGTCCGCGAAGTTCCAGACGCCGACCAAAAACATAACCGAATTCCAGAGCGGATGTTTCGCCATCGCTGTCAGCTGTTTCGAATCCGAGCACTAGTCGATAGTCTCGATACGTAGCCACAAGGTCGATACCATTGTCTACGTCCCACGTGCCGCCTCCCAGACTTCCGGCAAGGTACATGCGTTTCGAATCGCTGAGCGTGTATTCAATTCTTGGCCGAGGAAAAATGAGATCCATTCGAAGCAGTGGAAAACGTTGGCTGTGAATCGACATACCAAACACCGGCAGCACGCTGATATCGTCTCGATCCAGAAAATCAGCTCCAAACACCAGATCTGCGGCGGGATTGATATGCAGCATTCCCACAGCGTGGCTGGGAAAACGAACGCCATCGCGAGCACTGCCCTCAAAATCACTGAAGACTCCGATGCTGGTGGTCAGATCGTAGCTGAACAGGGGAGTCCATTGTTGGCGAGTCTGATACCCGATGGATAGATCATAAACTCTGGGAGACAGGTACGTTGTTGTAGGACCAGTCAACCACGTGATGTTCATCGCACCGGTAAAGCCGGAATTTTCGTCGCGGTCAAGGTATGGATCCGTTTGCCATTCCAGCAGGCCGAAGTTTCTGGCACTGCCCGGAATCCAATTCATATTCGCCTGATAGCTGCGATAGGCTTTGTACGGCTCACCGGCAGTTGAATAGAAGTGCAGACGAGGCTTCTTCCGCTTTTTATCCTTTTCGTCGGAATCGCTTTTTTCAATGCTGAATTCTTCTGCCGGAACGTTGTTCAAGTTGTGCGACGGATGCGATTCAATCGCCGGGCCATCCACGTACTCGCCGTCGTGAAATGTTTCCAATTCAATGGGAGGCAACACATAGGTCCCCACATCGTCAGCGGGTGGCACAAACATTGTGGCCGGAGTTTGATCGTGAAATATTCCGTCGGGTTCAGTTACTGCGTACATCACCGGAGTGATTACTTCACCAGTCGCATAACCGTTTGGATCGCTGGTTGACTTCTGATCGCCGACATCAGCCATTGCTGCTGATGCGACGCATGCTTCACATAGCAGCAGCAAAAACAAAAACAGCATACACTGAGCGGCTGCGGCTTCAGGAAAGTCGTGATGTCGAAGTCGAAAGAGCAAGGCCCGCTCCTGTGTTTTGAACGTGATGTCCCAGCCATCGTTGCACATCTGCACGCAGCTATTGTGGAACAGTGTGCACGCCAACTTCCGAATTCACAATAGCGAACGCGGTCTGCCAGGCTGATCAGTATGCGAAATTGTCTTCCTGGCCTCGCGTTCAAGGCAGTTACGACAAACGGTGTGATCAGATCGAATCAACACCACCGAAACTGATGTCTCACCAACATATCGTCCGGCAGTTCCTGCCGGAGATCCCGCGTCGCAGGTTCAACCGCTGAGGTCGCAGAGAGCGCCGAGGGAGTGCAAAGGATTATTGTAGACTTGAGGCGAGGGACCAGCGAAACGCCGGGGTTCACTTCGTGACCTCAGTTCAGCAAGTGCCACCCACCTTCAACGCCCCAAAACTCAGTGGTAGCGCCCCAAATACAAGCAGACAACAGGACAATCCTCAGCGACCTCTGTGGTTCAGATTCGCGGTTGAAATCCGCTGCGCTACTTGCCTGCGTGCTCTTTTGCGAAAATTCGAGCGGCCGTGGATACTCTCACCAGCAGTATTCCGGCTCGCAAAACGGCGGTGGCGGCGAACATCAGTACGCCGGCTTCCACAATCTTGGGATCGGCGGGGTTGGACACCCAATCGATTCCCCACCAGATTAAAAACAGCGACAGTCCGACCAACGCCCAACCGGCAATTTCACGAATCGCAAGCATCATCAAATATCTCCCGGTAGTCCGGTTTGAGTTTCTAAAGGCAAAGCGGGGGAAGCTGTTCTTGTGCGAGCTTTCCTAAGCTTCATCCGCTTCAGGATAAACATTCTTAAGTCACGGTGGTAATAGTTCACAAAGACGCTGCGAAGAAACACTGAAGCCTGCGATGGCGTGATTCTGCGCCACGCCAGCCAGCTCACAAAGATCCAGATCACCAGATAGGCGGCAAAGAACGACAGCCCCAACATCAGCAGTCGGTATCCGGATGGTTGCAGGGAAAACTCACGCAGCGAGCTTAATCCAACTGTCGATTTTCCCACGGGAACAAACAGCATCAGAAACCAAGCGGCGGTTCCACACAGAAAAATCACAGCGCCGGTGCGAAGTGTATGCCAGAACGCTGCGGCTGCGTTTTTCGACACGGTCGCTGATACGTTAACGTCCGTCACGATTGACGTGAGCTTCGAAACCGACTTTGCAATGGGAATCGCGTTGCGTTCCTGCAGCAAACGATAGCGGCTGGCTGCCAGCAGCAGACCCAGCGGAAGCAGAACCCATAGCGGACCGAATTCTGTCGTCTGTTGATAGGAATTCGGTGTCTCCATCAGTAGCAGCGACGCCTGAGAAAACATTATGAGAAAAGCACCGGTCCAGCGTTTCAGAGTCAGAATCACCAGAGACAAAAAGATAAAGCTTAGAGACAGCCCCACTTCTTCGCCGGTGGAAAACTGGAAGAAAAACAGCACAGAAACGACGATCGCCATCAATGCATAGAAGCCCGCCCATACGACCTCGTCGTCACCTTCAAGTAACTTTTGCTTGTTATGGCTGTCCATATCACCGTGCTCCCGCCTGGCTGACTCGCCCATTGCGAGCCAACGCTGTTTCCGCCATTACCATGCGAATCGCCTCTTCTTCGCCCGACAGAGAAACTCGTGCACCAACCCGATGCAGAGCCGACTGCAGGCGGCTGGTGAGTTCTTTTGTTCGCAGGTCCTGAGCCTGATTCAACAGGCTTTCAACCGTGACTGGTTGATCTGACTGCAGGTTTGCGGAAGGGCGACGAAACGTGGGCGTCGGCACAATAAACACAACTCGATGATGCCGCGCCAACGCCATCTTTACGGCGGGCAACAGATGACTGATGTTGGTCGCACATTCCAGCAGGTTGGCCGTGATGACGTAAACTTCGTTGTCGCGCGCGTGAGCGACTGATTCTGCCAAAGCTTTGCTGAGAAATTCCATGGTTGCCATACCATCATGGAAGCCTCGATCCCGCGATTGCACTAACGGGTCCATCCACGAGATGCCGGCGTCTGCCAGAAACCTTTGAGCATAATTGGCCATCATGTTGTCATCGTGAATTAGTTCCAGCACCTGAGTTGGCGACAACTTGTAAGCTTCGGCCAGAATTCCCGCCAGCAGCGAACGCTGATATCGTTCACGGCGTTTTGCCGGACGAATGGGTGTCCAGGTGAATGGCACCTGATTAACTTTCGGGTCCAACAGTTCCGGAAATCGTTCGCCGCAAAGTCGGGTGATTGCGGCCATCAAAGCGGGCGAAAGTCGTTGAGCGGGCGGTGGTGGGTTGACGGCAAAATCTGATAGACCTTCCAGCAGACGATAAAAGCCTTTGTCCCCGCCCGATGCGGCGATTCGTTTTGTGCCGCGTTCATCAAAGAAGTATGCTCCCACGGGGTCACCCACTGACACCGCAGACTTTGCCACGCTGCCGGTGACGTAGATCATCTGGTCCAGCAGGCGACAGCCAAACCCGCCGATTCTGGCACTGATGGAACCATCCACAAACAGCATCACTCGCACTGGAACTTCAGATTCGTATTGTCGAGTCATCAGCGTTTGTCGGCGAGCGGACACTTTCCACGCAATCGACTTGGGCGGATCGCCGGGCACGTATTCACGCAGTTCCAGCAATTCAGACCCTAGCCCGGCTCGCTGCATGCGATGAATGCCGTGCTGGGGCAAACTGTTAAGACGCTTCACAATCGGTTGAGATTCGTTGACCGCAGCAAAGGCGGGAAGAACTCGAAAACGTTTTTCGTCAGCGATAAAACGATCGACGGCAAAAAATCCCTGAGCGTCCTCAACGGTCACTTGATACCCCGGCAGGACGGCTTCTCCGGCACCTCGAACCAACGCCTGATAGCTGAACGATACGGACGACTGCCGCGAAAACAAACTTACCTGCCGACTGCCATCGACCACAAGCAGGTTTTCCGGCAGGCATTCGCGAATTTTGATGCCGCCGCCGATGGTCGCGTTGGCAGATGTGATCAACACGCTAACGTCCACTTTTCGACCGGCCCACAGAAACCTAGTGGCTTCGGTTTGTCCATTGATCAGTCGGGTGATTCGCAGTTGCGGCAGTTCCACCCAGACTTGCCAATAGAACCGCAGCCATTCGACGAAGATCCACAGCAGCGTGGTTAAAGACAACCATGCCAGCGTGTGTTTGTTCAGCATAATGCCGATCGCAAAGCCGCAGATTCCCAGCAGCACTAACCAGCGACTGCGAGCCGTCACGAGTGACGCTCCTGCAACACGGGCACACTTTTGATGATGTGATCAACAACCTGATTGACGCTGCGTCCATCCATTTCGGCTTCGGGACGCATGATTAAACGATGTCCTAGTACGGGCAGGCTGACGGCTTGAACGTCTTCGTGAGTTAAATAGCTGCGACCGGACATCAGCGCGTGAGCTCGACCGGCCTTCATCAGGTTAATGGCAGCTCGCGGGCTGGCCCCCAATAAAAGGTCTGGGTTCTTGCGGCTTTCTCTTACCAGGTCGATAATGTATTCCTGAAGCTCGCGAGTTCCATACACGGTGTCCAGCTGGCGTTGAATCGACACAATTTCTTCTGCGTCGGTCACTGGCTGCGGTTTGGCGGTTGGTCGACTGTGAAGATCCAGCATGTCGACTTCCTGTTCTCGCTGCGGATAACCGACTTCGATGCGAAACAGAAAACGGTCCAGCTGAGCTTCCGGAAGCCGATACACGCCTTCCTGTTCAATTGGGTTTTGCGTGGCCAACACCATAAACGGTTCGGGCAGCATTAACGTCTTGCCTTCGATGGTGACCTGTCGTTCCTGCATGGCTTCCAGCAGTGCAGACTGAGTTCTGGCGGGAGCTCTGTTAAGTTCGTCAGCCAACAGCAACTGGCAAAAGATCGGTCCTTTGCGCAGCACAAAGTCGCTTGTGTTGCGGTCCAGAACCTGAGTTCCCGTAACGTCGGAAGGCAGCAGGTCAGGAGTAAACTGAACTCGTTCGTACTGAATTCCCAGCACAGAAGAAAACGTACGGCACAGCGTTGTTTTGGCGGTTCCCGGAACACCTTCCAGCAGCACATGTCCACCGGCCAGCAACGCCATCAGCAGCTGATCGGTGACGTGATCCAGCCCCACAACCACCTGCCCGACGGCAGCCAACGTTCTTTGTCGCAGCGAGTTCACTCGGGCTGCAAGTTCGTTCTGATTTTGAAAAGACACAGGTTCTTTCAGGTTTGACTAGAAGGCTTCAATAGCTGCTGATTGTAATGCAGCTGCCGGAGTTGATTGATCGTGTTTCCGATCGACAGAAATTTCTTTTGAGGAAGATGCAGCGTTCCCGTTTTTACGGCAAGCTCCAGAATCGACTTCAGGTTGTTCTCGTTCAGGGTTTTCTCAACTGCCGACGTTTGTTGCAAGCGATCGGGCGAAAGTTGAGCAATCCAGACGTGCGTGTCCGTCGATCCAGTCAGTTCGCGGCACAGTTCGCGGGCTAACATGCTGGCGGAAATACCGAATTCTGCTGCGTTCGCTTTGTGTTCGGAACTTAGCGCGTGAGCTGTCAGCATTCGCCTGGTCGGCATGGGATGACTTAGTGGCGGACCATTTCCGGATAGTTTCCAGATAACAAATGCCAAAGCCAACGCGGCCAATGCAAACAACATGGCTCGACGATAGTGACTTTCCTTCATGTTGCGAGGTCGGTTGGCCAGAAACGAATTGATTACGTCGGCCTGCTGCACGTTTTGGAGGACGGCGTTGGCAATGGGCAGAATCGTTTCCTTAGTAATCGGCGGCAGATTGTCGGGCAGCTTTGGCGGCTGGCTGGCGGCCTGCATTTCAGGACTGTCTTTAAAACTCCCCATGGGCCGACCATTCACCATAAACAACAGCCTCCGCCGACCGCTGCTTAGTGCCTTGCTGACGTTAATTGCCAGTACGGCGTTGTCTCCATGCCACAACATGCCATTGGTGAATAGACTTTGGTCTGCACACACCAGCAGCAATCCCGTGGGATCGCCGGGCATTGGAATTTCCGCCAGCAGAGTTTTGCGTTTGCTGGAAGTTGGCAGGCTGTCTGCCGGAAGTCGAGCCGCCACGTCCCACGTTTTGGTCGGCCACGAAGGTTTGTCGATCCAGCCACTTTTGTTGGCAACCAGCGATCGGACACCTTCCACCAGCGGGTTGTCCTGAGTGAGATCTGTGATTAACGGACAATCCTGATGGTCTTGATATCGTTCACTGGAAAGTTCAGCGATAACTGGTCCTGCACGAAAGTCACAAATATTCCGGAACGAAAAATCCCGATCGGTGGCCAGCAACATGGCTCCACCTCGTTCGGTGAACTGTTGAACGTTCCGATAGGTAACGCCGTTCAGCCGTCCGAACGCAACGATCACGCAGTCACGAGGATTGTTGCCCAGTTCCCTGAAATCTTTAACCGGCTGTAAACCGCCCTCTTCCAGCAGCATCTGAAACAACTCAAAGCTGAAATGCCAATCGGGCGAAGCTTGTGGCGAAGCAGCCGCAGAAGTTTGAGCATTCGCTGGCGAGCTACAGAACGCGACCATAACCAAAGCCAGAACCAGAAGTCGAGCGGCAAGGTGCGTAGGGTGGGCATCGCCCACCAGGGGCCAACGTTTGCGACATGCTGGATTCTGGTGGGCGGCGCCAACCCTGCGAATTGCGATAGGTGTTTGACCGTTCATGACCGGCACAATTCCAATGCGGTGCGAGCGGCGATAAGTTTGTCTTCGTCAAAGTCGACGTCTTCTGGAAGGTATCTGGCTTCTTCATACAAGCTTGCCAGCTTCGACATTGGCAATCGTTTGCCGGGCGATGCTTCAGAAATCTGGTCTTCCACTTTTTGGTGAGTCCACCATGTTTCGATTTCGTTCGCCGGATGCAGGGCCAGTTGATGAAAGGCTTTCACCACGTCTCGTTTGGAGCGAATTTCTGAAGGGCTTAGAATGCTGTTTGACAGGCCTGCCGAAGTTTCACCGGCCAGCAGACCATGACGCTTCGCCAGAAGTGTCAGAAATATGCCCAGGGACAGAAGGCCGAACAGTACGAACACCCAACCCGCGCCTAAAAGTCCCGGACCGCTGCTGCTACCGCCTGCGGCCGGCAAGCTGCTGCCAGTCGTGTCCAATGCGGACGTGTTCGCGTCGGTTGCCAGGTCTGAAACCCATTTCCCGGCCGACTTCATCCAGCTGGGATTTGAACCACTGGGGCCAGCCGCTGATCCGATTCGTCCGTCGGGTGAATTTAAGTTGCGTGGCCCCGTGCCGGGTTGGTTGGAAGATTCAGGCTTGGCACCTTGGGCGATTTCCAGAATATCTTTCGTGAGTCCTCCCAGCATTTTGGACAAGCCACCGCCGGAACCGGAGTTCCCGGCTGCCGAGTTATCGCCAGCGGCATCACCGCTAGCCGTTTGTTCTGCGCTGGAGTCTGCGGCCACCTGTTTTCGAGCTTCGCGCGCGATCTTTTTTAAAGTGGCCTGCAATCCGGATTGCTGCAGGTCAGCCTGAGCTTGTTCCTGTTTTTTACGAATTTCTTCCAATGCTAAAGCCTGCTGTTCAGCATCGTCGCTGGGTGAAGCTGTCGCAGCAGAACCGACGCCGGGCGAATTTGAGCTTGCAAGTTCCTGCTGATTTTTCAGAAAGTCTGCCACGACGGATGGAGCAATTCCGGCAGCAGGATCAGCGGAGTCTGATTTCGCGCTGGATGTTGCCGTGGCTGCGGTTGAACCTGCTGCGGCAGTAGATTGTTCGATTCCAGAAGTTGTGTTTTCAGAGTTGCTGTTTTGAGGGGCAGAGAGTCGTCCGTCTGTCGGTGAAGGCGAAGATGGGTTTGATGAAGTTTGATCAGCGGACGATTGGGCGTTGGGAAATTGGCCGTTGGGAAATTCATCGGGCCTTAGCGGTTGCGTTTCACCAGATTCACGCTGTTGCTTGATCAGGTCTTCCAGAAAGTCTTTCCAGTCTTCTGGATTGCCCGGCAGTGGAGGCGGTGCTGCAGTGTTTCCCGAGGCGGAATTGCCACGCGATGATGCCTGGCCATTTTTAGGTGCCTGATTCGGCTGATTGTTGGGGCTGTTGTTGTCGCTGGAATTTGCTGAGTTGTTGGGTGAATTGCGTTTGCCGCGGATACGTTCCTGCAGTTCATTAAATCGGCGTTGAATGTCATCAATCGCCACTTGGTTGTCCGAATCCTGCTGCGACGATTTTTCAGCGGAACTTTCTGAAGAAGTGCCCGTCGGCCTGCTGGATTCAGACGCATTTCCGGTGGGCGGCAAAACGCCATTGCTGCTGTTTCCGGAACCAGACGGCATCTGGCCGGTGCGGCGAAATTCCTGCAGCAGGTCCTGCATTTGCTGGCGAGTTTTTGGATCGCTCATCGCTTGAGAAATCGCTTCGGGCGGAATCATGGACAGGTCCGGAACGGAGTCTCCATTGATTCCCAGATTCTTCATCACGTCGCGAAGGGCGTTCAGTTGTTCGGGCTTCAAGCCAGCGTCCGGCGGCTTCTGTGAAGAATCGACAGCGGCATTGTCGGGCTTCTGCTGCAGATAGCTTTGCAGCAGCTTCAGCATCTGCATCTGTTGCGGAAGTTCGCTAAGACCGGAATTGGGAAGATCCAACTGGCGGTGCGAAAGCGTTTCTGATTGAGCGTTAACGTTTGAACAGGCGGCTGCCAACGACATCACAACAGTTGTGATGATCGACAGAGTCAACGGCTGCAAGGCCCTGTTCCACCGGTTCAATTTCATTCGACACCTGATTCGTTTAGCTTCGCCATTGTAAGCCGCTATGCCACAGCCCGCGAAAGCCACTGCATGCAGAAGATACATTTTACGCAGCCCGACAGCCGACATGGACTGTCTATTATCGATAAACGTTGCTCCGAAGGAAACCCGGCAACGCAAAAATCCTTCTGAACACTTCTGTTAGGTATCTTACTCAAAACGGGCATGATTCTCGCAGCAACAATGAAGCCGGCTCAGCGATTAGAACGTTTCCACGACTTCTTGTGATCCACGCCACTGGGGCAAGGGCGAAGTTCAACGCGGTGAAGGGATTTTTGAGCGGGAAAACCGTGGGATAAAGCGAAAGATCGAGGCTGGATTTTGGGTGCGGTTAAGTCACGAAGTGACGGTAGGTGATAGCCACGGGCGCGAGCCCGTGGAACAGCATTCGACAGTCGTTTTCAGTCCTGAAGGGACGACAGGCAACAACGCGAAATGATACGCCTACCGTCCCTTCGGGACTTTCCGTCTGACTTTTTGCAAACCACGGGCTCGCGCCCGTGGCTACTACCTAACGTCACTTCGTGACTGAAGCCCATTCGGCATGAATGCCTCTTCTCCAGTTCAAACAGTGTTTTGCTTTTCAAATCTCTTCACGGCAAGTGCGAATCCCTGTTGCGGCGACTTGCGTGGCGAAACGGTCACGGATTCTGGCATTGCGGCGTTTGAATCCCTTGCGTTGATCCACCACCGCAGAGCCTTCCGTTGAGTTGTCTCGGACTACTAAACAGCTTGTGCTGTTTCAGCTGAACAATTCGTCACAGTTTTCGGTATAGTGATCGTTTGCGGTGTTATTGTTTTCCTTCTGCTTGGTCTGTTGATTGTTCTGAAAAATGTCGTCCGATATCGAAGTGAAAAGACTGACGGCTCGTGGTCGAGGAGCGGTGGCGGTTGTTCGAGTTCGCTTGCAAACCAGTGAGCAGGCAAATCGAGTTGACCAGTGCTTCACTGCCATCAACGGAATTCCAGCCGCGACGGCAGCTGTCGGTCGAATTCTTTACGGACACTGGGGCCTCGAAGATGTGGTTGTTGTTCGCACTGCCGAACTCGAATATGAAGTGAACTGCCACGGAGGCGAAGCGGCGGTGGACGCGATCTGCCAGAGTCTGGTCGGCAATCAAACGAAATCCGCTCGTGCGAATTCAGAAGCTGTATCACCAGAAAGTCGCCTGAACGCAGAACTGCTGAAGATTCTGCTGCAATGTCGAACTCGCCAAACGGCCGAATTTGCGTTGGCTCAGTATCAGGGAGTTCTGCGAAACTTTCTGCAATGGTTACGTGACTGCAGCAACGTAAATAGATGTCTTAGCGCCATTAACGCGGCGATCAGCTGGAATCGTTTTGCAGAACATCTGACCAAGCCGTGGAAGGTTGCTGTGGTGGGCCAACCCAACGCGGGCAAATCCAGTTTGCTGAATGCCATGGTTGGCTACGAACGTTCAATCGTGTTCGATCAGCCGGGGACAACCAGAGATCGAGTGGAAACCGAAATCACATTGGACGGACTGCCTTTTCTGCTGGCGGACACGGCTGGAATTCGAGAAGCCACGGATGACATTGAATCGCTGGGAATTGCTGAAGCTCGTACGTCAATCAGCACTTGTGACGCGTGCCTGATTGTGGTGGATTCCACCAGCGGCTGGACTTCCGACGACGACGACCTGCTTCAGTTGGTGCCGCCCAATTGCAACGTGGCGGTGCTGTTGAATAAGTGCGATCTTCTGGATTCTGATGCGACGTCAGAGGCCTTGCTGGCTTCTGTTCACTCATCACGCAGCGTTTTCGTGTTGGCTACGTCCGCGACAGAAAAGATTGGCATCAGCGAGTTGCTGAATTGGCTGCCGTCTGTTCTGGCTCCCGATCGCCCAGCGATCGATCAGCCGCTGCTGCTGGTGAGCGAACTGCGTCAGCAACTGCAACTGTTTTCTGAAACGCCAGACATAGCGGCTCTGCTGCAAGTGCTGGATGCATGGTTGTAGAACGATCGATCAGGCACACTTGTTAAACCCGCAGCCATCGGCCAGTTTCACGGCCGTGGCAGCGGGTTTAACGAAGAACGAAGAACTGGGGGCCAGCCTTTCGTCTTGTCTTTACCCACGAATCTGAATTGCCAAGTGTTAAATTCGGGCCAAAGGCCCAGCAATTTGCCTAGCCCAGCCTGAAGGGCTGGGTTAGTGGTTGAGGCATCACGGCGAGGGCCAAGGGCCCGGCGGTTTGACGTAAGAGGCCGTGTCTACAATTCCGTTTGAGCTGCAAATGGCCGGGCCTTTGGCCCTTTTCCACGTTTCTTCATTTCCATCCCAGCCATTCAGGCTGGGCTAGCAGCGTGTCCGGGAAGCCATTCTTTGTTGTTGCCAATGGCGTCTGAAAT
>CALFSX010000309.1 GCA_937916515.1 uncultured Planctomycetaceae bacterium
ATTTTGCATATGTCATTTCCCCCCAACGACTTATAGAGATCTACGTGCCATTCGAGGGCGTGACCTTCGTCATCAGTTTTTTTTACATCATCGGTCGGTTAGACATGAGCGCGCAACGTTGAAATATTTGCTAACAGCCTCGTTGAATCAACCGAATTCCGGCAGTCGCGAGAACGGCGAATAAATTATCAATGTTCGCTGTCAACCTGACTACACCTGCCAGATTTTCGCCACAGCTCTCAACGCTTCGGTCGATGTGACCGGAGCAGCGAACGGCGGGGCTCAATTCGCGTTCGTCGGTCTCGCCGAACTCACCGAAGCGGGTTCGCATATCTCGTCGCTGTGTTCAGGAGGTCGGACAGAATCGTCGACCATTGCCAAACATCTGATTCAGGAATCGCCCTCCTAAGTGACTTGGGCAAGAGCCGTCGTATGCCTCCGACATGATCAACTCAGGGCTCAGCAATCGGCTTCATTTGGGCTAGCTGTGAATAGCTCGTTCGAGCCGATCTGGTAGAAATCTGGAAAAATGTCCTCGTCTCGCGCAAGATTGAGAACCCTGATTCAGTCTTGCTGTCAGAAGCGAATCGAGACCTTTAACCGACGCATACATGAAACCTGCACACGAAGTAACCCGAGCCAGCCTCATTTTGCGTCTTCAAGATGCAGAAGATATGGCTGCATGGGACGAGTTCGCTGCGATTTACGGCCCGGTGGTTTTTAATGTCGCTACGAGCCGAGGTTTTCAAGCGGCAGACGCGGACAATCTGGTGCAGGAGGTATTCATGGCGGTTGCCAGCTCGGTTTCCAACTGGCTCGAGCGAGATGACCGCGGCAGTTTCCGTGCATGGCTGCTGCGGATCGCTCGTAATGCCGCAGTCGACATGATCACACAAAAAGCTACTCGCTCCCTGGGACGCGATGGGAGCGAGGCTCAGTTGCACCTGGCAAATTTGCCCGCACCTTCTGAGCTATCCAGTGCTCTCGATCTGGAGTATGAGCGAACGGTCTTTCAGTGGGCAGCGGAGCGAGTGCGCGAGTCGGTGGCGGAACACACCTGGCAGGCGTTCTGGCTGACGAGCATCGAAGAATTGTCCGTCGAAGCTGCAGCG
Organism: uncultured Planctomycetaceae bacterium; assembly: GCA_937916515.1. GTDB lineage: Bacteria > Planctomycetota > Planctomycetia > Planctomycetales > Planctomycetaceae > Fuerstiella. The sequence goes on from CALFSX010000309.1 coordinate 1,113, forward strand.
GCGAAGCTGAACACTCGTCCCGGCAATATTTATTTCGCTCGTAGTCGTGTCATGGCACGGATCAAGGAACTTGTCCAACAGTATCAGGACCAACGATGAACGAGAATCAGGTTATGTGTGATGACTTGGCGCTGGAGGACATGCTCCGAAGCGACCAGTTGTTGGAGCCGAGCGAGGAACTACTCGGTCATGTCGAAAACTGCACAAGCTGCCAACAGCGGATTAGCGAACTGGCCGGACCGGCGGCGATGTGGCATGGCGTGAAAGTCGCGATCTCGGAAACCGTCAGTTCAGATCAACAACGCTGCTTTCCGTCGGTGAACATGGAGCAATCAGCCATTCACTGGACCGAGTCGATGGCCAGGCAGTTGCTTTCACCGCCCACGCATCCGGAAATGCTCGGGAGGTTGGGACGATATGAAGTGGAACGGCTGATCGGTTCGGGCGGGATGGGAGTTGTCTTCAAAGCATTCGACACGGAGCTGAATCGACCTGTCGCTATCAAACTGCTTGCTCCTTATCTGGCCAGCAGTGGGCCTGCTCGGAAACGGTTCGCGCGCGAAGCTCGCGCGGCTGCGGCAGTTGTGAATCCACATGTAGTGCCGATTCATAATGTTGAGACAGAGCGTGAATCACCGTTCATCGTGATGCAGTATGTATCCGGCGAATCGTTGCAAGCACGCATAGATCGCGATGGAGCACTGGAATTGTGTGAGATTCTGCGGATCGGCATGCAGGTCGCCGACGGCTTATCAGCCGCCCATCAACAGGGCATCGTGCATCGTGACATCAAGCCGTCAAACATCCTGCTGGAAGAAGATGTCGACCGCGCATTGATCAGCGATTTTGGACTCGCTCGCGCAGCCGATGATGCCAGCCTGACTCGCACCGGGTTCCATCCCGGTACGCCACAGTACATGTCACCCGAACAAGCATCCGGTCAAAGCGTTGATGCACGAAGCGATTTGTTCAGTCTCGGCAGCATGCTGTACACCATGTCTACCGGGCGGCCACCGTTCAGAGCGGAGAACAGCTTGAGCGTCATGCGGCGGATCACAGAGTCCGAGCCGACCCCCATTCAAGAAATCAACCCAAACATCCCGGTGTGGATGAGCTCGGTAATCACAAAGTTGATGACGAAAAGTGTTCAGGACCGGCTTTCATCGGCTGCGGAAGTGCGAGAACTGCTCGAGGCTCTCCTCAGTCACGTGCAGCAACCGTTATCCAGTTCACTGCCAACCTTACCGTGGCTTTCGCCTCCCAAGGCCGACCCTAAAACGTCCGAATCAAAAAGAAGATGGCTTAACATGAAGACGCTTGTACTCGGAAATAGCTTACTCATTGGCTGCGCAGCGTTCTTTATGTTTCCAACCGATCCGGCACCGGTTCAGCAAACCGCAGCCAGCACTCAGGGAACTTCCGTTGACAATGGAGGTCTCAGCCAGGAAGAGAAGACCCGTCTTGAACGACTCATCAAAAACAATCCGCTGGTCGTCGTTGGGACGTTGCAGGAAGGTGAGCCAACGGGAAGCGCAAGGTCGCATTTGTTTGAACTGAGCCAGATCCTCAAGGGCAAGCCAATCAAGATCAATGCGCTATTTTCACATATGACAGCCGTTGCCCCCGTTGATCCGATCGCGAATCAGAATCCTGCGGGCAACCTCCCGATATTGAAGGCTGGAGAATACATGTTGGTCCTGCAACAAGAAGAAGTCACCAGCTCGTTTGCGGTCTCCCTATTCGGCTTAAATGTCACGCCCGAAAAGACTTTTAATCACTTCATTCTTCGCGACGGAGAACAGCATGCTGCGTGGCCCGTGGATTCACCGCAAGCAGCGTACATCAGACAGTTCTTAACGTTCGTACAAAGCAAACAAACGGATAAGGAAGTACTGGGACATGGTTACACACGGCAGGGCGACTTCATCTATTTTGATAAGCAACGCATCGATCAAGCGGGTAAAAAAGATTTCGACAGGTTTGCGAAGACTGCCAACTTAAAGGTAAGTCAATGTACGGATGTTGACGCCGCGAGCTTCAAAGCACTGAGCGAAGAGTACACCAAGGACAAGAACAAAGTTTACTACAAATGGATCAGCAACGAACATTTTTGGGTCGTGGAGCTTCCTCTGGCCGACGCCCAAAGCTTTGAGGTTATCAGCGCCAATCTGGCGAGAGACGCGAAAAGTGTTTGGTGGTACGGAGAGCCTCTACCAGGCGTGGACCCAAAGACCGTCGAACTTGTGAATCCAGGATTTGTCTGGAAAGATGCGAAGAGCGTTTGGTATCAGAGAGAAAAGATTTCTGGCGCCGATGCAAAGACGTTCCGACATCTCGAGCAGGCGTTTTATCGGGACGTCAATCGAGCCTATTGGTCGATGACGCCGCTGGATGGTGCCGATCTCGATACGTTTCGTACTTTTGGAAACGACAGTCCGTATGCGGCAGATCGACGTAGCGTTTGGAAAGGCGATACAAGGATCACCGGATTTGATGCGCCGACGTTCCAGGCAATTCACCACTCGGTCGTAAAGGACAAAAATGGTGTCTACGCTGGCGAGCATCTGATTGAGAATGCAGATTCTAAGTCTTTCCTCAAAGTAGCGGACCTCGATACGTCCTTGTCAGCCCTCCTGGCGGATGAACATCATTACTACGTCTTTTTGCCATATTACGGCGACGTCTATCAGGTCACTTCGACCGCCAATTCGCTGAACGTCAAGCGTTCGATCTGGCCACCGGGAATCAAGCAAAAAGATCCCGTCGCAATCGCGACCGCAGAACTCGGAGAGACCGGTTGGAAGAATCTGACTATCGCTGCAGATCCAGCGATCAACACGGCGCAATTGGAAGATCGAGAGAAGCACCTGTTGAAACTCTTTACGGCCCCGTTTACCAAGGCTTGGGAGATCATTCGCGAAAGAAAGGTCCAGAATAGCTCGGTCGCACAGACGACACCCGCAAAACAGGTCACACAAGATCACCAGCCTGAAAAAGAAAAACGATCAAGCGAAGGTTGGCAGTCGGATATCGTCGCCTTTGATACATATCTTGAGGAGCTTGTCGGCAAGGCGAAAGTCCCCGATAAGCCATCGCTGGAAAAGCGAGTCACAGTCATACCCGGAAGCGAAGAATTAAATTCGGAAGTTCTGCCCGTCACTGATGGTGCTGGCGGATTTGTCGACCTGTCCCCAGCCGAAGATACCGTTCAGTTTCAAGTGAACAAAGCGTTGAAGGGGCAAAAGGTAAAGTGGGAATTTGAATTGGCACTCGACGTCGCCGTTGCCTTTAATGATGTGGCCCAGCTTCAACCGAAAGTCGCCGCCAATCAGAACGCTCAATCATTTCTCGCAGCGATCATGCTCAAGACAACGACTCAACTCGACTTCAAGGCTGGAGATATCGTAAAGCTGGAGGCGACGATTGGGGACGCGTCTGAAAATAGGGGACTCACCGGGCTCTTAGCTCCCGTTGGCCCCGTCGCGATTTACCATCTCGACTCAACGACTCATCCTGTCTTCTGGTTGGGCCTGGAGGACGTCAACATTTCGGGTCCGACGCGAAAGACTGCGGCCCTGCGGGAGCCTACTCCTGAAGTTACCGCTTTTGCGAAGGACTTGCTTCAGGCCTGCATGGTTTACGACGAAAAGAACCTGAACCAGCTTTACGCTGCCGAGGTGCAACTGCTTCCAGGAAACCGCTTGTTCTATTTTGGGCTCGAAGTCCCCGGGAAAATGACCGAATCCGGGGTCCCGGTGAAGCGTGATGACATGTTGGTAGCTTTGAAGAAGCAGGCCGAGCGAGATCCCATGCCGGCGTTTATTGCTGGCACGATCGTCAGCTCGTTTCGAATCGAGCAGTTGGATGTCGCGGTGGGTGACTATGTAACGGAACCGAATCAGCCAAGCGAGTCCTTGTACCGATCCTTGCGATTCAAGATTGCTGATAACGATGTCTTGCTAAAGCTGTCTGTTCCGGGCGCGTTCAGGTTCGTACAACTGCGCAAATTGGATGATCAATGGAAAGTCATTGCCGAGTACTAGGCCATTAGGAACGCTTGTCGAATGAGCGTAACGTGACGGTTCTTAAAACAAGCTCGGGTGCGTAGTCAAATCGGAAAATCGACTAGAAATGGAGGTTGGTGAGGTAAATGAAGAACTCGATCCCTTTGAAATGCGCGCGTTACCTCTGGGGCGGACACTGAATGCGCCCCCTGTCACCTTCCCAGGGCGGGCACTTCTGGGTTCGCTCTTGGTCATGGCTCCATCGCCCGTTTTAGGGATTGCCGCTTCTGCGGGCTTGTCTCTCTTTGGAATCACCGGGGCCATCCCGCAAACAGGGGCCGATCCCCAGGGGCCGATCCCCAGGGGCCATCAACGCCAGTGGCGTTCTGGCACCCGCGACTACTTGTTCCAGTCGCTCCGACGAGGGGCCGGTCGTTGGCCGACATGAAACCGTCTGCTCGTCCGGTTCGTTTCAGAAGAACGGCCGCTCCGCAGAAGCTCAGCGAAGACTTCAGCAGACTACGTCGGGAAATCTGACTCTTTGACATCTGACCGGACTTCTCGTTGTCGGGGTTCTCAACAATCATCATGTAACACCAGCTTGATGATTTCGCTGAACGATTCCGCCACTGAACTAATTCACGATGCTCTGGCGGTGACGTCAAGGCGAAATCGACCGAATTTGCGTTACGCTGCTGCGAAGTTTCACGATCAGCGGATCAATCCCAGGTTCTTCGGCGGGAGGATAGTCATGAGGTGATGTATCCTCAACGGTGTGGTGTTGACGGGCCAGAGTTTCACAGCCTGCACTGGTGAGGAATCGTGACCGGAATGCATCTCGCTCGCAGCTGCTCCGGAAGCAATCCTGAAAGAACTCCTCCCGCCGGGTGATAGCCCAATGGCGTGGACTTAAGGCGAACGGGGGATGTAAATCCCCTGATTGATGCTTCGGGAGCTCGAACAATCAAGGTACTGACGTACCCCGCTCGCCGAACGAATTCTTTAAGTCCACGTCACTGAGGTGATAGCCAAAGCGGTGGGTGATGTTAAGATGAAGGCAAAATGTGTCCAAAGCGGCTCCCCGGTTCATGCGAAACCGGAATCCCTGACAACCCCTCTGTTCTTCCCGCGTTTTTTCCTGTGATGGAAAGCCGGAGCAATGAGTCTACATCGCAAAATCAACGCGGACCCACCAAGTTTGCAAACGAATCCCTTTATTCAGCCGCAATCTGCCTTGTTGACGAGGACGTTGAACACGTCCGTTCGTTTTTCGGCGATGGCCCTGATCGCGGCTTTGTTTTGCTCCTCGAAACTGCTTTTTGCTCAGGCCGAAAAGACAACGACACCCATTGTCTCGGACAAAAAGGCCTTCGACGATAGCGTCTCTCCATTCTTGACGAAGTACTGCGCCGACTGTCACGGCGAGAGCAGCAATGAGTCAGGTGTCGTCTTGTCCGGCATCAGTTTTGATCTGGCATCCGGCCATGACATAGAGCTTTGGAATACGGTACTCCGCCAACTGCATTTGGAAGAGATGCCACCGACCGACAGTGAACAACCCGAGCCGCACGAGCGAGACGCTGTGATGCTTTGGATCAATGCGGAGTTAAAGAAATCCGGGAACGTGTCTGATCTCTATTCGAAATTGGAAAGCCCGAGCTTCGCAAATTATGTGAACCATGAAAAGCTCTTCAGCGGCGAAATCACTGCGGAGCCTTTTTCACCGGCGCGGTTGTGGAGAACCAGCCCTGAAGTTTTTGAAAATGTGAAATCCAACTACGGAGAGGGAGCCAGGGATTTCAGACAGCCTTTTCCGTTGGAAGATAAAGTTGGTATCAAAGATTATGCCAACCTCCTGTTTGCGGATTCCGCGGTCGTCAGTGTGTTGATGAGCAATGCGGCTGTCGCTGCCGATGAACTCATCAAGCGTTCTCCCATCGCTTCTTCAGACGCACGTCCCAGTGATGACATACTCGCTTCTGCTATCAGCGAACATTTCAGGATGGTTGTCTATCGAGAGCCCCTGAAAGCAGAGATCCGCAATTACTCGGAGCTTTTCAGAAAGACAGCCACGGAGGGCGGCAATGCCGAGGCCATGCGATTGGTCTTGATGGCGGTGATGCTACACCATGAATCCGTCTACAGAGTTGAGATCGGTCTAGGCGAAGAAGATGCCTACGGGCGTCGGATGTTGTCCGGTACTGAAATGGCATTTGCTATTGCGTATGCTCTCACAGATCGCCCGCCCGATGCGGCACTTCTTCAAGCCGCCCAAGAGGGGAGGCTGAGCAGCAGCGCGGATGCGCAGGTACAGGTTGCACGCATCCTTAAGGATGACGCGATTGACAAACCAAGGATCCTGCGTTTCTTTCAGGAGTTCTTTGGCTACTCCCAGGCCCATAAAGTCTTTAAGGACGAAGATCGCTCCGGGGGATTCGCCTACTACGGCGAAAACTATCCTGCGATGTACGAGAAGGACGCGGATTTTTTCGTCATGAACATCCTGGAGAAAGATCAGGATGTCTTCAGGCAACTGCTGACGTCAGACGAGTACTACATCATCAACAGGGCGACATTTCGGAACACGGTCTACGACTTCTACAAGAAGAACCAACAGCAACTCGATGCAGGGGAATATCCGGAAGCTAAGCAGAAAGAACTTCTGCAAAGACTGAATCTGAAGGGCTGGCATGAACTGAATGTGAAATACAACCTGCACAACTTTAATAAAGGATTCGATGGCAGTGTCGCTGCGATAAAGCAGATCGTCGAGGAGCAATACAGTTGGATGGACACCAAAGATGAAGACATACTTCTGCATCGCATGCAGGCTCTGTATGAAAAATACCCGATGGTTTACGACCTCAGGGATGACGAACAGGATTTCCTGTTGCCGCAGCCTTACAAGCGACCGAACCGTGCCGGGATGTTGACGCATCCTGCCTGGCTGATTGCACATTCATTGAACGACAGTACGGATCCGATTCGGCGAGGCAAATGGGTGAGGGAGCGATTGCTGGGAGGCGTGATACCTGATATTCCCATCACAGTGGATGCCTCCATTCCGGAAGACCATACGAAAACGCTCAGAGAAAGGTTGCAGAAGACGGAGAAAGCTGAATGCTGGCGTTGCCACAAGAAGATGAATCCACTTGGATACGGCTTCGAAATCTATGATGACTTCGGACGGTATCGAGCAGAGGAAAGTCTGGCCAAAGGAGATACAAGGCCGGTCAACGCCAGAAGTGAGCTGGCGGACACAGGTGAGCAGAAATTGGATGGCGAATTCAAGGATGCTTTGGAACTGATAGATAGACTGGCCGAATCAGATAAAGTTCGTCAATGTATGATCCGGCATGTGTTTCGGTACTTTATGGGGCGAAACGAAACGCTCAACGATTCAAAAACACTCGTTTCCGCCGACCGGGCTTACCTGGAAAGTGGTGGCAGTTTTAAGGCGCTTTTGATTTCCCTTCTTTCGTCTGACTCATTTCTCTATCGCAAAACACTTGAACCGACTTCAAGGTAAAACCATGAACCCTACACGACGTCACGCGCTGAAGAATCTTTCACTGGGTGCGGGATCCTTCCTCTTGTCGCCTTTTCTGCGCCAGGTAGAACTCCAGGCCGCTGGCAGCTCGAACGCGCTGCCCAATCGTTTTGTGTTTGTTGTGAAATCGAGCGGCATCATTCCCGATGGCATCACGCCGGACGCATTCAAGGGTAAAGATTCGAGCGGCAGTTTATTCAATCAGGATCTGACAAACGTTCCTCTGCCGTCATCAATGCATGCGCTGGAGCCCTTTAAAGATCAGCTTTCGATCGTGCAGGGGCTCTCGGGGAAAATGTGTCGTGGTGGTCACTCCAGCTGGTTTGGCATGATGGGTGTCTACATGACCGGCGGTGAATTTGATGCCGGCGCGGTGATCAGAGCCACCGCCGATGCAGAATTGGCCAAACTCAACCCAGCACCGTTCAATCATCTGGGACTGGCGATCAGAGGAAAAGCGTTAAGCAGTGACTATGGTGGGACCATGTATCCTGGGATCAGCGCTGTTGGTCCGGGACAGGAACTTCCTTTTCAGGGGTCTCCTGATATTGCCTACGAACAACTGTTTGGCTCTGCCGTTGCGGCCAGTAGCGGGGCTGAAAAGAGGTTCAAGCTGCAAGGGAATCTGCTTGATTTCATGGTCGATGATATCAAGAAAGTTTCGAAAGCGATCCCCTCTTCCGAACACGGCAAGATGAACGCCTACCTTAACGCGTTTGAAGAGCTTCAGGTGCGTCACAGCAAATTGTCGAGCATGAAGGAACAGATCGCCGCCAACGCGCCGGGGTACTCTGACAAGTTCACTTCTACCGTTGAGGAGGTTCGTCAGGAAGCACAATTCGATCTGGCCACCGCGGCATTGATCGCAGGTCTCACTAACGTCGTCACCATTCGCCTCGACAATGTGGATATGACCTACAAGAAACTGGGTATCGACGAACACAACCATGGCATCGGACACAACGAAGGCACGAAGAGCCAGACTGAATACCGTGAGATCATCCAGCAACATCATTCCGAACTTCTGGCGACGATGGCCGGGAAACTGAGAGCAGTTCCTGAGGGTGATGGAGACATGCTGGACAACACCATGATTATCTTCCTCTCTGATTCGAGCGATAATCACCACGGAACCGGAATGGAGTGGCCTTATCTGATTGTTGGCGGTGGCGGCGGTAAGCTCAAGCTGCCGGGACGTTACCTGCGTTATCCGAAGTACGGTGAAAAGGGCTGCCGTACCATCGGCGACTGGTGGACGACTCTGCTCAATGCCTATGGCAACCCCATCAAGTATTATGGCAACGAAGATCTTGTGCTGAAACAAAATGGCTGCTCGCACGCGGGACCACTTGAGGAGCTTTTGGTTTGATTGTGGCGGTGCCGCACTTAACTCCGTCGAAGTAAGCAGAACCAACAGACACGAGACATTCATGAAAACAAAACTCATCCTCACCTCAGTCTTGCTGTGCTGCCTCTCCCCGAATTGCTTCGCCGGGCCGCTCAGGATTTTTATCCTGGCTGGCCAATCGAACATGGAAGGACATGCTGAGATCCGCACCTTCGACTACATCGGCAAAGATCCGGCCACAGCACCGTTGCTCAAGGAGATGCGGAATCCTGACGGAACGCCTCGGGTATGTGACAATGTCTGGATGTCTTATTTGACAGGGCCTTATGATGGCAGCGCGAATGGTGAGGGCTTGGGGAAATTGACTGCAGGCTTTGGCGCACGCGGAGACAACCCGACCCGGTTGAGTAACAAGATCGGCCCTGAGTTCACCTTCGGTATCACGATGGAAAAAGAGCTGAAGGAACCGATCCTGATCATCAAGACCGCCTGGGGCGGCAGGTCGCTCAACACCGAGTTTCGTCCGCCAAGTGCCGGGCCGTACCAGTTACCGAAGCAGATTCAAGATGAATGGGACAAACATCCGCAGGGCGCCCACGGCATTCCAAGACTTGAGGATCGAAAAAAATGGCAAGAAGACAAGGAAGCCGCCTCAGGTGTGTTTTACCGCATGATGGTTGAGCATGTGCAAAAAGTACTCGCCGATCCGGCCCGAGTCTGCCCCGGTTATGATCCCAAACAGGGCTACGAACTTGCCGGTTTTGTCTGGTTCCAGGGGTTCAACGACCTGGTCGATGGTCAGACTTATCCGAATGGCGATTATGACGAATACTCGCGACTCCTGGCACACTTCATTCGCGACGTGCGCAAGGACCTTTCCGCTCCGAAGATGCCATTTGTTATCGGCGTGCTGGGAGTCGGGGGCGAGGGCGACAACGTGAATTTTCGCAAGGCCATGGCCGCGCCAGCCGACTTGCCCGAGTTCCAGGGCAATGTGATTGCGGTGGAGACTGCTCCGTTCTGGGATCGCGACATTGAAGCCGCAGAACCCAGGCAGGGCGAGTACAACGAAATCGTCGGCACGGCTCACACATTGAAAGCCGATGGCACGCTCGATACACAGCGGAAATGGGATACGTTCTGGAAGCCGATTGGTAAGCCGCTACCGCAGGATCGAAACTGGCGCTATATCACCGTCGATGCCACCGAGGCGAAAGACAAACTGGAAGAATTCACCGACCGAAGATTCCGCGATGTCAAACTGCCAGCCGGAATGGAGAATTGGTTTCAGGCTGACTTCGATGACAGCCAATGGACAACCGGCAAAGCTCCCATCGGCAAAGGCGTATGGAACCACAGCGGAATCAAGTTGGACAAACACGCTTCCACATGGGGCCAGGAAGAATTCTTGCTCATGCGTTCCACTTTTGAAGTAGATAACCTCGATTACGACTTCTATCGCATTGCGATTCTGGCGCGACAAGGGTTTCATGTTTACTTAAACGGCCACAAGATTCACACCTACATCTGGTGGAAGGATGAGCCGCAATACAGATCCATTGTTCTCGATCAGGAGCAGACTCAACATTTAAAGAAGGGGAAGAACGTCCTGGCGATTTATGCCAACGACCAATACTCCGCCAACTCCCCGGAACACTATGCTGCGCTCGATGCATGGCTTGAGGGAATCACCAGGGCGGATCAAGAGAAGCTCGAACTCGCATTGCAGGAAGTCCTTTCACCCAGGGACAGAGAAGCACTCCAGGGCGCATCCAATGGCGGCTACCACTACTTCGGTAGTGCAAAGATCTTTGCTCAGATAGGCAAGACGTTTGCCGAAGCGAACCTCAAACTCATCAACAAGTAAGAAGTCAGAAGTAGAAATATCAGAACCACCTGGCGCGATACGAAAAGGCCCCAATGTCGCGAGAGCTTTTGTTTTCCTCTATGGATGAAGCGTGATCGTGAACTCGAAATTTCTTTTACTTGATGGCGCCACCGGCACTGAACTCAACCGCCGTGGCGTGGACACCGGCTTGCCATTGTGGTCGGCCAATGCGCTCACCACGGACGCCGGGCTGAATGTCCTGCGCCAGGTTCATCTGGACTACCTGAGCGCTGGCGCGGACATCATCACCACCAATACCTTTCGCACCCACCGCCGCGTCCTCGCTGGCAAAGGTTTCTCCGCCCACAAACTAACCTTGCTCGCAGTAGCCACTGCCAGAGAGGCGGTTGCTGAATTTGGAAAACCATCGCTCGTGGCCGGCTCTCTCTCTTCACTTGAGGATTGCTATCGTCCCGACCTTGTGCCACCCGCCGACGAATGCCTCGACGAACACTCCGAACGCATCCATCATCTTGTGGAAGGTGGCGTTGACCTGCTTCTCATCGAGACGATGAATTCCATCTGCGAAGCCGTGATTGCCGCCAAGACCGCCACGGCCACCGGCCTGCCCACATGGGTCACTTTTGTCTGCGATAAAAAAGGCCGCATCCTCTCCGGCGAGTCACTTACTCATGCCGCCGAAATACTCATGCCTCTCGGAGTGAAAGCACTGGGCGTGAACTGCATGCCGGCACACACTATGAACAAACCGCTCACCGAGTTACGCGCTATCTGCGGTGAAAACTTCCCTCTCATGGCCTACGGCAACATAGGCTACGTGGACGATGAACAAGGCTGGATAAACACAGACTCCACCGATCCAGAAGGCTACCTACAACACGCCCAAAGCTGGCCGGCACAAATCATCGGTGCCTGCTGCGGCTCCACTCCGGAACACATCCGCAAGCTGAAGCAATGTTCGAAGAATTCATCGTTTTTATGAAATATTCAAAAACCGTGGCGATGGCCTTTCGGATGGCGAGATTGCACCTACTTCGCGGTCCACAACGGTTTGTGTTCGCCGGGCATGGCGCGTGTTAGCGGCAGCGAGGCCAGTTCATCTGGTAGTACCACAACGGCGTCTTGTTCACATGTGGATCGGGATAAACCCGTCGCCCGTTGTGGAAGCCAATTGCCTAACTCGCCAATGGTAACCAAGCCATCATGGTCCGTGTCCGCATCTCCGCGCAACGCCTCGCACAGTGCAGGAACAAAGAAACCATGAAGAACCTTCGGATTGTCAGTTTGTCCGCTGGTTGATTGCGTCTCGGAGCAACCAAGCACTCCGCTTCGGCAGGGGACTCGCGTCGGTCACATCGAAGCCCTGGAAAATCGGGTCTTTGCAAACTGCTCCGGTCCGACACACCGACGCAACATAAATTTGATACAGGACGTCTCCTGAACATCATCACAGTGCGCGGTCGAAATGATGACAGCCGCAATCTGCCCAAGAGGCTCATGAGGGCGTGACCTTGGCTAGTAACTCGGAACGATCATCGATCGGTTAGACATGGACTTTCCCCATTGAAAGTGGGCGTTCAAAAAGTGTGGTAGAATGTGACCGTAAGGAGCGCAAGTCATGTCGAGACGACCAGCACACGTTTGACGGAGTTGCGAAAGAAACCGGCCCGCAAAGTCTGAGTGCGATATGGCGACACTTGTGGACGCCCACTGCTAAATTTGAGGAAGTCAGCCAGAAATATTGAACAGCCGTCGTGGAGTAGAGCCAAGGCCTGTGGGCAATCCGAATATAGCGACCGGCCACTGCTGACGATGTCGCACTATGGCTACATTTATCTATATCGCCACTCATTCACACAATTCACCGCATAAACGCGAAAACACCAATGTATTTCGGGGTTTTCGTGATCTAAGACCACCAGAATCAGCCCGACGCCACATTCGAATTGTGCTTAGTTTTCCACTGTTTTCTCATTTTCCATTGGCTCACGTAGTTTCGCTTCTGAAGTCTTGGCCCCCATCCCAAGTCATAGGAAAACACGTCGTGAGAAATGACAATCGTTGGCCACGCGATTGAGCAGTAGAGCTTGAATTCAATCAGGTGCCAAAGGACCGTTAGAGAGAGTCCGTAACAACGTGACGTTCTGTCGCATCTACACAGACGCCGACAAGTGGAAAGATTCGACCAGCTTTGGACGCGACGATCTGCCACTGCTAATGAAAGTCGCGGATCACTCTCACGACCGGATCTTTGGCCAGTCGAGCTCGACGGCATAACGATGTTAAGGTTGAACGTCAAAAGTGATCAGTTCAAACTGATCACTTTGGCTCCGTTGCACCACCGGGCCTTTTCCTTACTCCAATCCTTCTCGATGTATTTCGCGGCTGCAGTCAGTAACTGCAGCGTAAGAAATGACTGCGGAGACGGTTGTAGTCTCCGTAGACGCGAGTCCGCCACTCCTCGCAGTTGGATCGGGACGCGTCCGAGTCCAGAAAACGACGTTGCATTGGCGGCTCGTTCTGATCCCCAAATTTAGACTCCACAACCGCTTTTTGTTGGGAAAACTTCCAGCTCCACGACGAACGGTGAGGACGCCGTTAGTCACTCATGTCGGTTAGTCGAATGGCACGTAGATCTATGTAAGTCCTTTGAGTATATCGCGTTTAACCTC
>CALFSX010000310.1 GCA_937916515.1 uncultured Planctomycetaceae bacterium
AACAGCGATAACTTGAACAGCGATAACTTGAACACTGGCAACGTGAACGAAGCCGGTGCTGCTGCGGCTCAGCTGGCGGAATATCAAAAACTGCTGGCTGAACGTGAAGCCGAAATTGAAACGACAAAAGCTGACCTTGTGGCGGCCACTGAACATGGTGCTGCGATAGAAGCGAAGCTGCTGACACTTGCTGAACGTCTGGAACAGGAACAAGCCGCGGCTCAGGAAAAGCTGGATGCCGCCGCCTTTGCCGATACAGAACCATACGTCGTTGGTGACGAGATGGAACTGATGCAGCAGGTTGAACAACTGAAGGCCGAGCTGGCATCATCTGCAAAAGGCTCCAATCATTCTCCTGAAGCCTTCACTCAGCAGGTTGAAGCGTACGAACAAACGATTAAAGAACTTCAGGTTCAGCTGGAAGCAGCTCAGGCAGCAGCCGACAAAGCCGCGGCAGCTGACGGCGACGGCTCTCCATTGCTGGAAATTGTTGCGGAACTGAAGGAACGCCTGCAGCAGCAGGATCAGCAAATTACTGAACTGACAAATGCCAATGCTGACGCTGGTGGATCAAATTCGCCAGAACATAGCTCAGACGAACTGCGTACGCTGCACAGGGAACTCGACGATCGAGCCGTCGTTCTGGACACTCGAGAAAACGAGCTTCTGGAACGCAAGCGGGCGCTGGAACAGTCTGAAGGCGAAATTGAAACGCAACGACGTCAACTGCTGGAAGCACGTCAGCAACTGGAACTTGCTCGCGCAGAAATTCAGGTGGCGATGCAGGCCGCACCAGTGCCACCGGACGTTGATGACTTTGACTACGATTCGGTGGGACGCAGCGACAGTATGCAACGTCACGACAGTGTGCTGAAGCGTGACGGCTTGTCCGGAAATCACAGCGTATCACGGTCCAGTGGCGACAGCGTGCCGGCAGTACGTTCAGAAATTGCCGAGCTGTTTGGGATTAAGGTTGGTGACGCCAAAAAGGACGATCCGGTAGACAAGATTGAATCGTTGTTGCCTGCAGTGGATGAATACAGCCAGGAACTTTCGGCTGCTGTTTCCATGAGCTTTGGGCGAGCAGACGGTGTACTGCTGGAGGCTGCATCTGTTGATGAGACACACGAAGAAGAACCTGTCAGCGATGGTGACGATTTTGTGGCCAGCTATATGGAACAGCTGCTGGCCCGCAACCGAGACAAAGCGGGTGGCACGCTTCCTCAGGAATTGACGAAGGGCGGAAGTGCACCGTCTGCGGCAAAGCCTGCCAGCAAGCCAGAACCCGCGAAAGTTCCGGAGAAGAAGCCATCCGTGCAAAAATCGTTTATTGATTCGTACATGGCGGGGGAATACGACAGCGGTGATGGAAACTCAACCAAAACGCAGCCCCCACAAGCGATGGACGAAACTGGCGGAATGCATGCCGAACCCGTGAAGGCTGCACCGCGAGCAAGGATTGACCTGGAATCGCTGCGAAGCAACATGGATTCCTTCCGAGAACTGTCCACTCGATCTGTGGAAAATGCTTTGGCGAGTCATGCCAAGCGACAGGAAAAAGGTGGCATTACAGCTCGCAGCACGGTGTTTGGGGCGTTGTGCCTTGTAACCGTCGCTTTGGTGGGCGCCGCGTTTATGAAGGTGGTGCCGTTTGGCTTGCCGATTTGGTTGCTGATTGCGGCCACAGCCGCGTCGGGTGCTGAACTGGTGTATCGAATGAATCTGATTAACAGAAAAGTCAAAGGAACGAAGGTTTCGCTAACCAAGGGAGCTAACCAGGATGGCAGCGTGTCTGTTCCTGGAGTTCGCCCTGCAGAAGTCGTGAGACCATCGGCAAGTCTTGATCTTTCACCGGCTCCGGAAAATCACGTTGCAGAAAACGCCACACAATCCGGAGCTTCTGTAGCAGAACCCGTGGGCAGTAAGTCCAAAGCTGAGTTTCCTGAAGTTCCGGAAATTATTGAGCCCGCCAAGACGGTCAAACCGGCTGAGGTTGAAGATGAATACTTTGAACTTTAGAAAACGCTGATAATCGGACCTGCTGGAACAGCTTACGAAACGTTCGGGACGGTTCTGGCTTACGGCCAGCATGCATAGCAGGCCTTAAAAGCGGACTTCGCGGCGACAAGTCAGTGCAAAACGCTGTCAGGCGATGTCATTCATCACGAATGACATCGCCTTTTTTATTGCCTGATGCTGATTATCAGGCTGATTTGGTTCGCTTTGCGGTGTAATGCAGCAGAAGGGGCCGTCATCGTTTATCGGTTGCGTGCGGCCTCGAACGCGTTTTAGAAGCGTCCATAAGTGTACACAGCACGTGACGACTTGGCCTGTATGCTTGAACTGTCTAAGAATTGCGCTGATACTGGTCGATACCAGCCCAATGCAAAACAGCGGGTTTTGCTTGATTTAACTCATCCAGAAAATTGGCATTATAAATGACATCTGTTTCACGTCGTCAGTTTATGGCATCAGCCGCAGCCGCCAGTGCTGCGATTACGTTTCCGTCTGTTTCCAGGGCTGCTATGGCGGTCGACGAAATCAGCATTGGGTTTATTTCCTGCGGCGGTCGAGCGGGCGAGCACATGCGGGCCTTCAGCGCAATCGATGGCGTAAACGTGGTGGGGCTTTGCGATCCCGACGAAAACCGTCTGGGCCAGGCCTTGAAGAAATTTCCCAAAGGCAAAGGCTTTACCGATCTTCGCAAACTGATTGACGACGACAGCATTGATGCCGTTGTTGTGGCCACCACAAATCACTGGCATTGTCTGGCCGCGATTTGGGCCATGCAGGCTGGCAAAGATGTTTACGTTGAAAAGCCGCTGTCACACAGCCAGTGGGAAGGTCAGCAGACCATCAACGCTGCTCGCCACTATAACCGCATCTGTCAGGTTGGAACTCAGCAGCGTTCTGACCCAATGCAGGAAGAAATTAAAAAGTTCCTGCACGAAGAAAAGGGGCTTGGAGAAATCGTGACGGCTCGAGTAAACCGGTTTGGCGTTCGACCGCCGATTGGCAAACGCGACACGCCTCTGGAAGTTGACAGTTCTGTGAACTACGACCTGTGGCTGGGACCAGCTCAGGATAAACCAATCTTCCGCGACAAGCTTCAGTACGATTGGCACTGGGATTTCAACACGGGGTCCGGTGAAATGGGTAACTGGGGCGTTCACGTATTGGACGACCTGCGTAACAACGTGTTTCAGGATAGCGTCACCTTGCCGAAGCGAATTTTCGGCGGTGGTGGTCGCATCGCGTTTAACGATGCGGGAGATACTCCGAACGTACACTTCGTGTACTTCGACACCGGTTCGATTCCCGTTGTGATTGCTCTTAGTAACCTGACGGCTGGCGGAACTTCCAAAAAGTCTCCTCAACACCCTGGCCCGGGCAGCGGCTATATCGCTTATTGCGAAGGCGGCCGGTTTGAAGGTCAGCGTGGTCGAGGGACTGCTTTTGATAAGGACGGTAAAGTTATTCGTGAATTCAAAGGCGACGCCGGTAGAACTCACCAGCAGAACTTTATTGATGCCTGTCGTACTCGCAACGCCAGCAGTCTGAAGGCAGACGTGCAGGTTGGGCACCATTCCACGGGCTGGTGCAACCTGGCAAATATTGCTTTCCAGACAGGTTCGTCATTCCGAGCTGCGGATGTCAGCCGGGTCACTGGCGACCACGGAATCTTCGGGCAGCTTGTGGCCGAAATGGACAAGCATGTGGCTGCTCACGGAGTGAAGCTGGAAAGCGATGACATTAAGCTTAGCCCAATGTTGACTCTGGATACGAAAACGGAAGCCTTCGTTGGTGACCACGCCGACGTCGCCAATTCGTTTCTGAAGCGACAGTACAGAGCACCATATGTCGTACCCGAAATCGAAGTCTGATTCGATTTCGTTAGTTGACCTGTCGCCCTGCGACTCAGGTAGCTGGCAGAAAACTAACGGTCTATCAAACCGGTGCTGTGCCGTGGGGGAGCGTCTTTGACGCCAACAATGTTTAGAACGCAGCAGGCATTGTGCCTGCTGCGTTTTTTTTTGAATTCGTGATTGCGGTAAGTTTGATTGCGGTGGCCATGTGGAACTTAAGTATTCGCCAGCGGTTGGACACAAGCTTCGAAAAGCAAATCCGGTTTGCGGCCTTAACTGAATCTTCACAGACTTAATATATTCAACGTCATATTGAACACTTCAACACTTAATCGAACGTATGTTGCAATATCTCCGGCTGGCTGAAGAAGGTTTTAGCTCTTTTGCCGTTGGTCTTCACTTCAACGCTTGTTTCTGGTGTGTGGGAACTCATTTGTCCTGGTTCGTTAGTGTCTAACTTAAATTGATGCGAGCGCGGTGCTCGCATCCTGGCCCTGGCGACAACGGAGCGGCTCGGCGATTTGAACGTTCCACGTCTTCCGGCGTGCCACGCCATGGGGTCAAGGGCGAAGCCCTTGTGAGGAAAGTGCCACTTGGATTTACTGCGTTCCAAATCATTTTGGCTGATTTTAAGCGTGTATACGTTGCTGTGCGCACTTGCGCTTAGCGGACTGCTGGTCAGTTTAGGCTCTCAACTACAGCGAAACGCTCGACGACTGACAGAAACGGATGCAACAGAGTTATTGTCTTCCATTGGCGATGCGTTTCGTCAGGCGAATGAGGTTTCTCAACGGCCAGTGGGACTCACGTCTGTGCTGGCTTCGCGCGGGCTGGCTTCGCGTGGGCAGGCTTTGTTGATCGTGCAGGCGGATGGAACCATTGGCGTCGAAACTAAAGATGGCCTGCCGCAGACTCTTGACGTTATAAAGCAGCTGGGACTTTCGGAAGTTCGCTTTAACGAACTGCGAAAAGCAGCCGTTGATGGCACGGTTCATTTTCGCTGGGGCAAAGTGGATTCCAGCACACTGTTCTGCATGCAGCAGATTTCGCCCAACGCAGAATACCTGCTGCTGACGCACTCGTTGAATGTGCGAGCTGAAGAAGCAGCCCGAATTCGTCAGGCTGCCTATAGCGTTGCCATTGTGGCGGGGCTTTGTGGAGCGGCATGCCTGGCTGTGGTGACTGCTTTTGTTGTGGGGCCAGTAAGATTGCTGAAGCAGGCCGTTAAATCTTCAGAAACAGCCAGCAGCCGACACGACCTGCTGCTGCGACTTTCCGACCGCAATGATGAAGTCGCTGATATCGCAAATTCCATACTTCAAAGCGACAAAGAAAAGAACGGTAGGCTGCAACACGTCCAGTTGCAGGAACACGAAATGCGGTCTTCTGGTACTCAACTGGCCGCCATTCTTCAGGCGATGGCCGAAGGTGTTGTGGCCGTTGATGACGACGAACGGATTCTGTTTGCCAACAGCAAAGCGTGCTTGATGCTGGAACATCGCGGCAAAAATCTGGACGGCCGCATGTTGTTTGAAGTTGCCAGAAATCCGCATCTTCAGGACGCGGTGCGAGCCGCTTTAAGAGATCGCAGTCCGAATTCTGTGGAGCTGAAACTTTCGCGAAACGAAATTCAGGTCACTCTTTTGGTGTCACCAATTTCCAGTGGTGGAGCTGTTTTGGTACTGGCGGACGTAACCGAAGTTCGCAAACTGGAATCAATGCGACGCGATTTCGTAAGCGGCGTTTCTCACGAACTGAAAACTCCTTTGACGGTCATTCAAGCGTGCACAGAAACGTTGCTGGATGGAGCACTTGCGGATGAAGACGCCGCCAAACGTTTTCTGCGGCAAATTGAAGAACAGTCAGAACGGTTGTTGCAGCTCATTCTGGGGATGCTGCAACTTGCTCGGCTGGAATCCGGCGAACAAGTGTTTGACGAAGAACCGGTGGATCTGTATTCCGTTGCGGATCAGGTCATTAAAGCGATGTTGCCAGTGGCCGCCGGCAAACAGATTTCGCTGACTCTTGTTGGCGAACAGGAACTGTTTGTGCTGGCCGATTTTCAGGCCGTTCGCACGGTGGCCGGAAACCTGATCGACAACGCTCTGAAATATACTCCGGATGGAGGCAGCGTATCGGTTGAGCTGAAATCTGATGACGCCAGTAATTCGCTGATTGTGAAAGATACCGGGGTGGGGATTTCAGAAAAGGATCAGAAACGGATCTTCGAACGCTTCTATCGAGTTGAACGAGATCGCAACAGAGAGCGTGGCGGCACCGGATTGGGGCTTTCCATTGTGAAGCACCTGTGCCAGGCCATGCACGCCGATGTCAGCCTGCATAGTGCCGCCGGCAAAGGGGCGACCATTGAGGTCCGGTTTCCTTTTCGAGATTGAAGGCGTCCGTGTGTTACAAAGGCATTGGGCCAGCACGGCGTTGTGCCAGCCGCCTGCCACATCACCTCTGGGTTCCCGCCTGCGCGGGAATGACGAAAGGGCGCGGGAATGACGAAGGGGGGCCAACCTGTGGCTGCGGAAAACTCGAACCGGACGATGTGGGCTGGTTTCCACAAGCCAGAACCGTCCACAACAAAAGGTAAATTGCTCGAATTCTGTTTGCTTCGCCGTGGCGACCGGTCGGGGCTTGACTTGCTGCTGCCTTCCGGAACACACTACAAGACGAATTCTACTTCGGTCGGCTCCCGCTGCTGTGAGGTGCTGTTGGCATTCCGTGGTCGAATCACCTGCTTGCCATGTCAGGGCCTGAGACGCTTTGTTGTGAATTGTCATTGTCCAGGATTGCCGGAATAGCAAAAACAATTTTTTATTGAGTGCCAATTCCTAACAGTTGCGGCCGTTGGAGCATTGCATGAGTCTGCTTGGAAATATCTTCGGTGACAGTAAACCGAAGATGGAAAAAGTTGATATCGCCAAACGGTACAACCTGATTGGACGTGTCGGTCAGGGCAGCATGTCGAAAGTCTGGCGTGCCGAAGATCCTATGACCGGCCAGATGATCGCCGTAAAGGTTCTGGACAAGGAAAAAACCAAACGCTACGAAGCTCGGTTTCCCGGTTTGCACAAGCCGAGCGAAGGTGAAATTGCAATTTCGTTTAAGCACCCGTACATCGTAAAAACTCAGCTGATCGGAATGACGCTGGAAGACGAGATGTTTCTGATTATGGACTACGTGGAAGGTTCGGGCCTGAGCCTTCTTGTTGACCTGCAAACAGACCAGCTGCGTCAGCATCGCATCAGCTATATGATTCAACTGGGTGAGGCTTTGGATTATTTCCACACGAAGGGCTACATCCATCGCGACATCTGTCCACGTAACATCATGGTGACGGAAGATGATAAAATTCAGCTGATCGACTTCGGCCTGACGGTGCCCAATACTCCCGATTTTCGCAAACCAGGCAACCGAACGGGAACTGCCAACTATATGGCTCCCGAACTGATCAAGCGACAACCGACAGATCAACGCATCGACGTCTTTTCGTACGCCGTTACCTGCTTTGAACTCTACACCAAGCGTCATCCGTGGGATGCGGCCATGACGATTGATGCCGTGCTGCAGCATATCAATCAGCCGCCGCTGGATATTCGCACTCTCGTCCCCAGAATCGACAGCCAGATCGCTGAGACAATTATGCGAGGCCTGGAAACAAATCCTGGCGATCGATGGCAAACCGTGTCGGACATGGTGGCCGAATTTCGGCAGGTGGAAGAACGCCTGGTAAAAGCCAATAACGATGCGAAAATTCGAGAAAAACAAAAAGCCGTCGCAAAAGTAGAAGCGTCCAGGGCGCAGAAGTCTGGCAAATCTGCGCCAACGGCAGCAGCAGTGGGTTCAGCCAAGGCAAAGCCAAAGCGAACAGCAGCGGTTGCCGGCAAGCAAACGGCCAAGCCAACGGCTGCTAAAAAAACACCGACGCCGTCGCAGGATTTTGATCCGGAAGAGGTCCTGACTGCAACGCCACTCCCCAACAAACCGCCAACTACCAAACCGCCGGTAGCAATGCCCGCCAGCAAGCCGAAACCTGCTGAGGACGAACCGGACTTCTTCGGTGATTCTGACGAAATTCTGGCTCTGCCGGATACACCCATCGACGACTCCGGCGAACTCCAGCCTGGTCCTGGCATTGACGATCTTCTGGACGATTAGCCTCCATTCCGCGTACAATTGACGACGGGCTTTGCTGTCCCTTTCGCTGTCAACGCCGAGAGAAGCATTCAGTGAAGCAGCTCAAAGGAATTGGAGCACACATGATGGTATTCACCCGAACCTCAAATGGCCGCCATACCACAAGACCAACGGCCGCTTCAGGCAGGTTGTTACGCGTCGCAGTCTTACTGCTGACCACCTTAGTCGCTCAAGATTCGCTGACCGCGCAAGCGTACGCGCAGGACGCAGGCACCGATCAGGCAGCCAGCTCCACCACAGCTGCGGCGGTTGACATTTCTGTCACTGAAATGCGACTGAATACAATCACCGGGCTGGACGCTTTAGAAGGACAAATCATCGTCCGCCTGCTGGTGAAAAATAATTCCGACAAGCCAATCAAACTTGACCAGAAACAGTTTTCCTTCAGTTGTGCGGGTAAAACCAGTGCATGCAACTCAGCCGTTGTCGATCCCTTATTGTCATCGACTTTTGAATTGGCAGCCGGAGAATCCAAACAAGGCTGGATGGGAATTAATCTAACGTACGCATTTGTGTCGGAACCCGTGCTGACAATGACCTGGGCCAATGAACAGGATCCAGTCGGTTCCATTGAAATCAATCTCAACAAAGCCCTGCGCGACTCATCTAAGCTTAAAACAACGTTAATGGGGCCAGACAACTGCCTGGCGGTGGTCGAGTTGCATCGTCCCGTCGACCAACTGGCGACCTGGGCTTTGACCGATGAATTCAAAAAGTTGCAGGCACAAAACATTCGCAACGTTGTCCTGCACGTTCAAGCGGATGATCAGCAGAAAACCGTTCAGTCCAGTTACGTTACCAGAACAGCTCTGGCGGCGTGGCTGGGCTCCGTTCAGGCCGGTGACGTTCCTCAGCGTTTTGGGTTCGCGAATCAGGTGAAATGTCCTGTCCAGTTTTCGCGATTCAAAGTGGCCGGAATGGGAAGTCGCGATGCAACGGGAGTCAACTATGGAGCTGCGGGAAGCATCTATGAAAATGATCGAGACCTTGCGATCGCTGCCTGTCTGGCCGACGTTTACGATCGCATTCCGCTGAACGAAGCCATCGTTGACATACATCATGCCGAACCGGGCATCCGCCGCGCTGCGATCGAAAAAAACATCGATCGACTTACGGAAACGCAACTTCAGCAAGTGATCGACGAATCGCAATCGCAATCCGCCAACTACCAATCGTTGATTGCGGAAAACCTGTATCGTGTGGCTCACCCAACTGCAGTGGCTGCTTTGCGAAACTTCGCTAACAGCGATATTCATGAAGTGTCGCAAGCTGCGTACAAGTCACTGGTGAAAACTTCGTCGTCACAGGCAGCGACGGCGTTGAAGGAAATCTGGAATTCCGCCGACAAGCATTCGGCCATAAGACGCGACATTGTGGCTGCGATTATGTCTGTGAACGATTATCGCCATTGCGACCTGTTAACGGATTTTGCCAGCGGGTTGATTATTGACGCCACAGCGGATGCTCCCGGGCCAATCACCATCGGCGGCGACGAAACCGATGTTCCACCGGGAAGTTCGACACCGCAAGTGTTCTCTGTGCTGCCAGATACGACTGATTCTGTCGGAAGTCGCTTCAACCAGTCTTCCTCAGCGGAGGCTCAGACGTTGCGAAAGATCCTGGCCTTTCTGGCAGACCAGTCTGAACTAGGTGCGCTGGATACGGCGAAATCGGAAGTGCTGAATGTTCACGATATCGCCATTCAGGATGTGATTGTCGATTTCATTCTGCAGGCATCAACAAATCACGAATCTTCTGAACTGGCTGCCGATTACATTCGGCAACGCCTGGAAATTGCCGACGACGATCAGTCTGCCACACCCGCTGTTTCTGGCGACGCATTGCCCAATGCCAAAGACGATTCCAGGTATCGATCAAAGCGACTCACAACGACTCTGCTGAATACCGTTCGACGTTTTCCGGACTCCTCCTACACGGATTTGCTGCGTCAGTACGTGCAGGAATCCGGCGCAAATTCCACTTTGTCCCGTCAGACGTTTCCTGCCATCATGCGTTGTGCCACAGACGCTCAGCTAACGGACATGATTAAGGACTTCGATTCGCTTGATCGGTACAACAGACCTCAGTTTCTGAATCAGCTAAGCGCGATTGATCATCCTGCATGGCTGGAACTGACAGAACAGGCAATGGATGGTGACGAAGCATCGTGGAACACAGCGTTGACCAGTTTGCGAGACAAGGGAACTCCTGAAGCAACCGCTGTGATGGCCGGCAAACTGGATCAGGTTCTTGCCGACATCGACGCCAATCCAGGAAAAGACCTGGACGTGAAATCGTATCGCCTTGCGGATCGTCTGATCATGAACCTGATGATCAGCATTGATCCGGTCGCTCGTAAAGCCATCAATCAATGCGAACGATCAAGCTCCAAACAACTGTCGGATCTTGTTCATCAACGTCGAATCCAGGCTTTCGGTTCTGACCCGCATCGACAGGCCGTCGTGGAAGCCTATCAGTTAAAACGCGGCAAAAAGCATGCTGAAGCGATGGCGATTTACACCCAACTTATCAAAGACGATCCGTTCTATGCCAGAGCCCTGGTGTCTCGATCTTCGCTGTATCTTCGAGAAGGAAAAGCACAGGAAGCATTGGCCGATATTGAACGAGCACTGGGACTGGACCCCGCAGATGCGATGACTGAAAGCATGGTGGCTTTGGCGAAAGTCAGGCTGGATAAAGTTGAAGAAGGAATTGCTATGATGGAAAACATTTTGGCCGGAATTCCCGATCTGCAAACCAATATTCGCCGTGATTCGCTCTACAACCTCGCCTGCGTTTATGGGCGAGCGATTGAAGTGGAAACGGAGCCAAAGAAGCGAGAACTCTATACAACTAGAGGAATGGATTTGCTGAAGCAATGTACGTTTCGCGAACTTGGCTTTGATGACGTCGAACACATCAACGACGACCCCGACCTGAACGTGTTTCACGATCATCCGGAATGGGACACGTTGATTCAACGAATCGGCGAAAACGAGAAAAACCAGCAATTGAATTAGAAACCGTTCCGACAAGGGCTTCGCCCTTGACCCAGTGGCGTGGTTAGCTGGAAGACATAGAACGCTGGAATCGCCGAGCCGCTCCGTTGTCGCTACGACCAACCTGCGCACCGTGCACGCATCATTTTGAGTAAGACTCCAGCGAGGCAGTGCCTCAGACCATTTGAGCTACCGCTCAGAAACGCGACTACGTCGCTCTGAAAACTTCACTCAACGTGAACAAGTTCCCTGCTTTAAGACTCCAACCAGTGACATCCGCGTTTCAGTTCCGGCAATTCAAAGTCAGTCAGCATCGCAGCGCGATGAAGGTGGGAACCGATGGAGTGCTTTTGGGTGCGTGGGCTGAGCTGCACAATTCAGGGCAGGCTTCCGAACACTGCCAAATTCTGGACATCGGCAGCGGAACAGGTCTGATCGCCCTGATGCTGGCTCAACGATTTCCAACCGCAACAATTGCCGCCGTTGAACTTGATGCCGCAGCCGCAGAAGAAGCGGCTTTGAACTTTTCCGAAAGCCCGTGGGCGAATCGCCTGTCGCTTTATCACGGCGACATTGGCAAGTTTCGATCAGCGGAACTGTTTGATCTGGTGGTTGCCAATCCGCCATTCTTTGTCGAATCGCTGCATGGCCCTGACGCGGCCAGAAATGCAGCCCGGCACACCGAAACGCTCACCTCACAACAACTGCTGCGCAGCGTTGATTGCCTGCTGGCAGACCAAGGAACGTTTTGTGCGATCGTTCCGTGGCAGCAGCATTCCGCCGTAATACATCTCGCTGCAAAACATAATCTGCATGTCGCGAAGATCTGCAGCGTCCAGCCAACTCCCCAAAAGTCGGCTCACCGAACGTTGTTGTCTTTCCAGCGAAACACCGTCGAAGCACCTGAACGCAGTCAGCTTGTTGTGGAATTAAGCCGACACAATTATTCGGCAGAATTTCGTGAACTGACGAAAGCGTTCTATCTGCGTTCGGGACAACAACCTTAACAAGGGCTTCGCCCTTGACCCAGTGGCGTGGTTGGCTGGAAGACATGGAACGTTCGAATCGCCGAGCCGCTCCGTTGTCGCTGCGACCAACACGCGCGCACCGTGCGCGCATCATTTTGAGTAAGACTTTAAGTCGTCGTTAACCATCAGGCAAGTAGCAAACAGCAAGCAGGCCGCACCAGGCGAACCGCCAAGCTGCCGGAGCATCGCGTGCTGTCGCCTTTGCATCGAAGCATTCAGCGACTAAGAACGCCTAACAAAACCGATGTTGCATTGTTCTGAGGCAAATGATTGATTCAGCGATTGTGAGAAATGCATGATGAATGTCA
>CALFSX010000311.1 GCA_937916515.1 uncultured Planctomycetaceae bacterium
CTCGTACAGGGGACTTGCACCCCACAAGTCATACGCCATGACTGGCGTACCAAAACGGTGCACGGGAATTGTGCACCACCCGCAATTTTCAAATCAAAGCCGTCCGGCACAATCCCGTGACCGCCGGCGTTATTCCGACGACGGGGCGAGCGATACGAAACCTCATGCTGATCGTACTTTCGGCAGCAGCCATGATGGGATGCGGGAAAGCAACTCCCTCTGCCACGTCCCATCAACGAGCGGCATCAAGTGCGCCCGCAATGAAAACAGCGAAGGAAACAGAAATGTCATTTGACGCCATGAAAGCCGACGCCGAGAACGGCGATCCCCGAGCACAGTCGGCCCTTGGCTACGCATACGATATGGGGCAGGGTGTCACGCAAGACCTTGAAACCGCTGCACACTGGTATCGGAAAGCCGCAGAGCAAGGTTACACGAATGCTCAATTTAATCTTGCGGAGATGATCCGCGATGGTGCAGGTGTCCCACAGTCAAACGAAGAAGCTTTGAAATGGTACGCCAGGGCCGGAATGCAAGGGCACTCCAAGGCTCAGTACAACATCGCAATAATGCACGTAAAAGGTGAAGGCGTGCCAGCCAATAACGTTACGGCATACGCTTGGCTCGTACTCTCTGCGACGGGCGACGCGGAAGGTGCTGACCAAGCACGCGACATTGTCGGCAAGGGGATCGGCGACAAGATCGCAGAAGGAAATGCACTTGCCGCGACACTTCAAGCTGAGATTAGCAAGAATTCGGAATAACCATGTGATCCACGGGAGCGGCCGTCGGCGTCTGTCTTGAAGTTGAATCGATCACGGCCGCCCCGTGATCACAAACGTTATCCGACTGCAAACTATGTGGCCTTTTCGTAAACGCGAGCGATTACAACACTGGATGGCCCTACAATAGCAGACCTGGTCTCCGCCTCTTCGCACTCGCGCGGTAATCAGCGGCGGACTCGAAATGTGGTGGCCTGAGTGGGATGATAAAAATCCGGACTATCCATCACTGTGTCCGCGTATCCACACCATTTGCATGCGAATGCCCGCTCGCTGGGACTTTGGTTCCATTACCCACACATCCGGCGATCAGCATGATGCAGTCTTCAGCGAGAACGACGTCAGCTACGGGTTCTACCTCGGCTTGTTTGAGGAAGGCGGCGAGATGCTTCAGCTTGCCCCCACGCGAAATGCAACGCTGGAATCCATCCGAGATTTCCTGTTGGACATCGACCATGTACTGCGTTCAATGAAGGCCCGTGTGGAGTGGTTTCCCGACTCGATTATCGATTCGGGCTGCCTCGTTAATCAATATGAGCAACTTGGGGCACCGTCACCCGTTGATCCGATAACAATCGGCGGATAACCAAGCGATCAACGCGGAGTGGCCGACAGTCCGTTTTCAAATGGAAGATCAACCGCGGCCACCCGGTTATCGCAATCGTTATCCGACTAAAACGTTCTTAGCTTTTCCTAAGTCGGTACCAAGAACTGGCCCAGTCGTGCGAATAGACCACACAAGTCTCAGACGCAATACCCGCAACCTAGCTCACTTCAACCACTAACCCCGGACGCACAAATGCTTAAACCGCTATTGCTTTGCATGGTTTTCGCCATCTCATGTATTGGCTGTGACACGGCTGGCAAGCAACAACAGGCTGAGGACGCCCGTAAGGCCGCAACCGCCGCACAGTTAGAGCAGGCTGGAGAGGATATGCACAACAAAAATCAGGCCGCCAGCCCCGACGACGAAACTGAAGCTGAATCACCGTAGATCGAGACGCAAACCTCTGACCGCGAACGGCGGATAACCATCGCGTGAAGCGGAGCACGCGATCCAGCGTTTTTGAAGTTGACAATCATCAACGCGTGCCCGGTTACGCGTGTCGTTATCGGGCAACCCAGTACTCACCGGGCCGCAATGAGGTTGTATCTTGCAATCCTGGCGACCCTGACTCTGTGGAGCATCCTCTCGCTGTTGTTCTATCGTGCTCCAGCTGGGCACGGCCCCGATATGGTCGCGACTGAGGTGTTTCGTTTTCTGCTACCTTTGGCAATCGCACTCATCGTTTCGCTGTTCGGGCTTATTCTTCCGGCACCGGCGGAAAACATCTCACGGGCCGCGCCGCTCTGAATCATTATTGCGCTCATTCTGATCGAAGTGGTCCTCTACATGGCGTTCTTCGTTCCATAGATCACGTGCGTGATCCAGTCGTGTCTGCCTGCATTGCGCCGCAAGCATTTCAGTAGGCTCACAAAGGTGTCGACATTTCTACACGCAACTGGCAAAATGTAGCGTAAAGTCACACCTGAGCACGAAACAGAGGCAGCCCCGCAGAGCGTATTCGCAAGATTCCAAGCGCATGCACTGGAATGCGGCTGCTCGTCGGATTTGCAGTTGTGAATCTCACGTCTGCATCCGGTGATTTTGGTCGTTTGGCGACTTGGCGGCTGGTTCTACAGGCCGCAACAACACGGAGACAATGATGGACGCGGGCATGCACGAGCTTGTGACCGAGGACAACTTGCAGGCCATGCAGGAGGTGGTAGCTCGCGACGCGGAATCGGTCAATCAGTTGAACGAATCGGGGCTTCCGCCGCTTTACACGGCCGCGCTTTATCACAACCGGCAGGCAATCAACTTTCTGTTGGAGCACGGAGCAGTGGTCGACATTTTCGCCTGCGCGTATCTGGGCAAGGCGACCGATGCCGACATTCTGCTGAGGCGAAATCCCGAATTCGCGCGGGCCACCACCCGCAGCGGCATGACCGCTTTGCACTATGCGGCGATGGCGGGACACTTCGAGGTCGCCGAAATACTCGTACACTGCCATGCAGACGTGAACGCTCTCGATAACAATGGCACGACCGTTCTGGCGGAAGCGTGCCACGCTGGGCCGTGGAAATCCGAACCGGCCGAAGAAATCATTCAACTGCTGCTCGACCACAACGCACAGATCGATCTGTTCCGGGCCGCGGCGATGGGGCGGACTGGCCTGATCGAGTCAATCCTTGAGCGGGACGGCAGTCTGATGGACAGTCCGGACGATCGGGGGAGAACCGCGCTGTTCCACGCCGTCCACAACAACCGCTTCGCAGCGGTGAAACTGCTGGTCGAGCGCGGGGCCGATATCAACCGGTCTGATGCAGTCGGCATGGCGGCGCTGCACCGCACGTCGCAGGAATGCAGCGACGAACTGATTCAGTACCTGATCGACCGGGGGGCCGATGCGCATCTGTGTTGCCACGTGGCCTGCGGCGACGAGGTCGGGACTCGCCAGATACTGGCGTGCAATTCTGAAGCCGCCAACGAAATCTTCTACGACTTCAACGCTGTCGGATACGCAATTCACAGTTGGCAGTTGGGCACGCTCCGCATCCTGTTGCAACACGGCAGCACCTTGTCCAATGAGGATCAGCAGCACTTCCTCCGCATCAGCGACAACGATCAGGAACTCCTCGATGAACTGCTGGCTCTCCAGGACGAGTGAACGGTGAGCCTCGTCGCGCCGCCGAACTATAATGGGGATAGGGGCCGGTTTTGACCGGGCCGCTCCCACACCACCTCGTTTGCGGGGCCACACCAGGCGGTTCATCTGTTTGGAGCAAACTGGTTCCAGAGATCTTCCAGACTTAACAGTCCTCGGGCGGTCAACCACTCGATGGGCAGTGCCATCTGAATCGCTCGGCTCGCCGAAATTCGCCACGGGCCTTTGCGACTATAGCTGTGGTTCAACGCTTCGTCTCGACTGATGCCAAGTTCACGCAGCTTGCGAAGTCTTGTCTTCGCCAGTCGCCAACTTTTCCAGTAGCACGCGCGGATACGCCGACGCAGCCACTTGTCGAGCTGCCGGAACATCGTCTTACGATGCTCCAGCCCGAAGTAACCCATCCAGCCGCGAACGTAGCGGCCAAGTTCCGTTAGACGACCAGACATCGGCACGCCGCGGTTGCGACGTGTGATCTCCTGAACCCGACGTTTGAACTTTGCCTGGTTCGCAGCACTCACACGAATCTGTCCGCCGAAGCCGTGGAACTGGCAACCCAGAAACTCAACGCCATTCGTCGAACAGGTACGGCTCTTGTGATGATTGACCACCAGCTTGAGTCGTTGTGTGAGATACTTCTCCACCGATCGATACACGCGTGCGGCGGCTTCCGGTGTTCTGACGAACACCAGAAGTCGAGTAGCCCGGGGGAATTTCACCCTCAGGCTCTCACGGAAAAAAGGGCCACGGAAAAATGGGCCATCCACCCGCCTTGTGGCACAACAGCGCCGCCGCTGGGCCGAATCGATGTTTCGGAACGGACAAGGAAGTGTCGTCCGGCGACATCTGGCTGACTGCGGCTACAGCAATCGTCTGCAAGGGCGGAATCCTAAAGGGAACCCAGAAGTGAGTGTATGCCCTCATATTCCGATGCAGCGGACTGTTCGCGTGCGTCACTATTGTGGCGATTCGTGCACCAAAGCGATCGCTGTTTGGCCGGCGACGGGAACAATCGGATTGTCAACGGTGACCACGTTTAGAGTTCCATTGGCATCGACAACGAACATCAGCATGGCTGACGGAT
Source organism: uncultured Planctomycetaceae bacterium (assembly GCA_937916515.1). Lineage (GTDB taxonomy): Bacteria > Planctomycetota > Planctomycetia > Planctomycetales > Planctomycetaceae > Fuerstiella. Next base: position 4,575 of record CALFSX010000311.1, read on the forward strand.
ACTTCAGTTGAAAATGTTCGTAGCTGAACTCTTTCGACATCGTTGTCGCTTTAAGCACTTCTCCAGATGCGAATCGTCGATCCAATTCGTCGTACGTAGCATTCTCCGCAAAAAGTACTCTGCCATCCAGCAATTCGGCTGAAGGGTCTCGCCGGCTTTTTCCAGTTGAATTAATGCTAAGTCGGTAACTCTCTTTTTTGCCGAACAGTTCTGCACCACGTTTGACGGCCAGTACGTTGACTTCGTTGTTGCGTGTGAGTGCCAGAAATCGTCCAAGTCCGCCAAGGTTGACGTCCTGGAGATCTTCGGAAAGTATGTTGGCAAACAACGTAGGCAAGCCTTCCATGCGAGCAGCCTGGATGTTGGATGAATTGGTGTCCACCAGTTGCACGGGGACATCTCTTTTCATTAAAGCTGCTGCAATCGCACGTGCTCCGGGATGAGCACTTGCGATCAACAGGCCTTGAGGATTCGCTACGCTGAGTCCCAGTTTGCGAGCCAGCCAACCAGCCGTCAGTCCGTAGACAACCACGGTGCCAACGATGACCAAAAACGCGGCAGCCACAAATTCATCAGCGTCACCAAGTTCCAATGCAAACACAGACGCGACAGCTGCCGCAACAATTCCTCGTGGGGCCAGCCACGATAGAAAGAGCCGCTCGTTCATTGGCAGGCCACAACCAATGGTTGATACCATCACGCTAACGGGCCGAGCGACAAGAATCACCACAGCCAGAAACGCCGGGCCACGCCAACCGAAGTTTGCAAACTGATTCAGATCCAGTCTGGCTGTCAGCACGATGAACAGGCTGGAGATCAGCAGAACGCTTAAGTTTTCCTTGAAGTGCAGAATATGCCGAACTGAAACCTTGTGTTGATTTGCCAGAACCAGCCCCATCACGGTCACTGCCACCAGCCCCGATTCGTGATGCAACAGATTTGAAGCGGTGAAGGTCAGCAGGACAAGCATCAACACGAAGGGGCTCTGCAGATGATCGCTGATCCAATGACGACGCAGCATGATGCACAGCAACAACGCTGCCAGGCCACCCAGTATCGAACCAACAATCAGCGTTTCAAAGAAATTGAACGCCCCGTTTCTGACGGCGTCGTTCAGATCTGAGACTCGCATCGCCTGAGCTCCAGCAAAGGCCAGAACGGCCAGGATCGCTCCAATCGGATCAACAACGATGCCTTCCCAGCGAGCCAGTGGGCCCACCTTTCCGATGGGGCGAATATGCTGCAGCAGCGGGCCGACAACGGTGGGGCCGGTCACTGTCAGAATTGAACCTAAGAGAATCGAGTTCGTCAGGTCGAATTTTAGTATGAAGTATGCTCCCGCAGCGCAAATCACGCCGGTAATGGCAACTCCCAGTGTTAGCAGCATGAACAGCGGGCGTCCGATCGTTTTCAGCTCCGACACCCGAAGAGTCATGGCCCCTTCGAACAGAATAACGGCAACGGAAAGCGACACAATGGGCAGCACCAGATCGCCCAGCAGTTGATCAGGGTTGATAAATCCAGCCACTGGCCCCGACAAAATTCCGGCCAAAAGCAGAATCAGAATCGACGGAACCTTCAGTCTTCCAGCAATCCACTGACTTCCAATACCCAACGCCAGAATTCCTGTCAGCGAAGTCAGGATAAGCTCACTGTTGTCCACCAATCAGCCTTTTAATAATCTTGCCGGATAAGAACGAGTTTTGATTGCGATGATTGCTTTGCCGGAGAACGACCTGTTGGGCAGCAGCGAATTGCAGGTATGGAATGAACGCTGCGGTTGAGAACTTAAACCAGAAATCTGGAGTGAGATCTGTTCAGCTCTGACCAACGTTGAGAACTATAGGTTTACAGCTGCTTCGATCGAAACTTGATCAGTCATCTTTCCTGCAGATGGTGAAAAACGAATTCGTATAATTCGTTCAAGGCGGAATGGCGGGGACGCTGGTTGGTGGCTGTTTGGTAAATTCTATTTCTTAGTCGTTCGCTCATTGGAAGGTGTATCGTTTAACAGATCAGTTGCGTCTTCGCTGGGATCACGCGACTTTCGAGCCTGCTCGTTCAGTTCGTCGGCTTCGCTGGTAAAGTCGCCTTCCGCTTCGTTGCTGATTTGTTCTTTCGCGGCTGGTTTCGCTGCGGTTTTCGGTTTTTCAGAGACAGCCGTGCGTGACGTTTCGCTTTCGCTCTGAATCATTCTCACGGGGACATCGTGCGGGAATACGATTTCTCGCTGGTCGTCCGGCATTGAGAAGCCAGCGTCTTCGAAGGCTCTTAACGTCAACCTCATTACGGAGGACTTGACTTTTGGCAAGCTGCGTTCCTGAGCATTCAGCCAGGCGTACACGGTCAGGTTGATCGTTGACGACGCCAGTTGCTCCACCAATACCTGAGGCTCCGGTTCTTTCAGGATTGCCGGGTGATCAAATAGTACTTTCATGGCAGCGTTTTGTGCGTCAGTCGCCGATGTGTCATAGCCAATGCCGATCACGAACGAGAAGCGTCGGTTTGGGTTGCTTGTGAAGTTTGTGATCGTACCTTTGTACACCTGCGAATTCGGAATTTGAACGTGATTGCCCTCAGACGTCATCAGCAACGTTCCACGCGTGTTCACTCGTTGTACAAATCCGGTATGTCCGTCAACTTCAATCAAGTCGCCATAGCGGAACGGATTTTGGACGCTTAGCAGAATGCTGGATAGAAAGTTCTCCGCGATATCTCGAAACGCGATACCAATCACCAGACCAAACAGACCGGTACCACCCAGCACGGTCATCGCCAGTTGGCTAAGACCGGTGATCCGGAGTATCAGGAACAGTCCCAGAATATAGACGGGAATAACGACTGCTTTGCGACTTACTTCTCTAAGAAGGTTTGTCTGAATGCGTTTTAGAATTGTCCAGTCGGCCAGCTTTTGAGCTCCTAAACTGGCTAACCATGTCACGACAACCAACGTCAGCGACAGGCCGATGTGCGGCACAGATCGAATGAACGAACGCAGCATGTCGCGAGCCGCATAGTAGGACGGATTCAGATCCAGAATGGGCGGCTCACGAACCGAAATGCGGTTCACTACGGCCACAACATCTTCGGTCTTTGTCGCCAGGTCGCCCGCCCATTTGCGATATTTCTCATCGCTGGTGGTTCCTGTCAGGAAGACGACTCCGTTGTCTACGCTGACAGATTCCGATTCGAACCATTCGGTTGATCGCAGAATCTCCCGCAGTCGCTTGTCAATCTGGTAGTCCTCAACCACTTGCGAGACGCTTACGGCTTCGGGAGTTTCCGGAGTGTCCGGCGATACCAGTGTAGTCTCGGCAGCCTTAGGCGGTTCTTCCTGTGCCAAAACATTTCCAGCAGATACCAGCAAGCATAGAGGGAAAAGACACTCAATAATATTCCGTCGCATTCGGCACGAGACTCCTGGCACACTGGTGTTTAGCTGGACAGCGCCATGTCTGAATGAGCCGCAGGGCGTTAGTCTCGGTTGTTTTCGTGAACCGTACTAACCGGGGCTAACGCTCTGCGGCTGATGTGGGTCGCAGAAAACTGACCTTTCATTGAACCTGGCGCTGTCCAGTTAGAGGAAGTCAGTTGCTTCCGGTTTACGTCGCAGAAGCAAATGCATTAGAAGGGCAGGTGGCAACGCCGTGAAGAGTTTTGAGTCGAGAAAACACTGGGTTTCGTTATTTTCCGCAGCCGTGAGTTCATCGAACGGAAGTTTCCCTATTTCAATACAGGTCAATTCCAGCCTTAGAAACACGGCAAAACTCCGTCTCCGAAAACCCTTCACGGCGTTGGGCAATCGGGACTGGTCGCTAAGGTTGCGACAATTCTGTCGAACTTCCAAACACTAATTTGTTTTCGTTCCAGCGTCTTGCAGTCCGGCAGCGGTCGAAGTTCCATACTTAACGTGCACGAACTCGTTCCAGCCGGGGTTGACTTCGGTCGGCCAGTCTCCACGTTTGAAGGTTTGCTTCAAAAGTAGAGCACTTTCAGGTACGTCCAACAGCCAGGTTGGAGACAGCGTTTCCTGGGCAAATGCGGCCATGGGAACTGCAATTCGCTGGTTCGTCTTCGCGTCTGGCAGTGCTCCGAGACTCAAATAAGCGACTCGCCAATTTCCGGTTGCTTCAACAAGAAGCTCTTTAACTCGAGCAATCACGTGCCAATCGCTGTCTCTAACAATTCGGCCATCCAGCTCGTCCACGGTGATCAGTGACAGTTGTTGATCGACCTTTACCGAAGTGTCCCAATAAGGCTTCGCTTCATAGTGGCTGTAAAGCTTAGACATGACGGCCGTGTTAATCAAAGGCATTGGTCCCGACTTCGTCAGGTCGCCGTAATGTTCGACGTCTTCAAATGTTGAATTGCATGTCAGACGGCCAGCGTTACTGGAAAGACTGACGCTGGAAGCTGGAAGAAAGTACGCATTGCCAAGTACGTTGGTACTTCGCTTGCTTCGAACGGCAAAGAAGGCAATCTGGCCATATTCGCGGTCGATCACGATGTCGCTTACGGTACCGATGTCGACTCCGTCCATTGTCAACATTTTCAGGTTCACAAGTTCTGATGCCGGAACCACGTTCTGAAACGGTTCTGCCGCGCCGTCATCTGCAACGGCAGATGTGCTGCTAACAAGTGCCAGACAGATTGAAATGGAAAGTAGACGGGACATGAATTACTCCTGAATAGTTGCGGGAAATGTTTGATGAGTAACCTGAAACGCAACTGGCGTGCCAGATGATCGCCGGGCGCAATTAAGCGAAGTATTCCGACAGCCTGTATGTGTGTTACGAGCGATCAGCCACCGGGTTGACAGGTGGGCGAGCAGCGGAAAGCGATTCCGAAGGCTGATCAACCTGTTTTTCCCTTTGGCACGTCCGATGCATAGGGTGGATGGCAGAGGAGCATCCTTTAGGTCGGAGATTTACGCCATGACATCAGCACAATCCAAGACTCAGCAGGACGGCGATCGCTTGAAACGAGAGATCACCCCAACATCGCTTGATGCGCTTATCGCATTGTTGAAACAGGCGGAAACGTTTTACGTTTCCGCCGCCCATCACCTTCGCGATTATCGGAGCGTCATTGAAGTCTTTGAAGATCTGGCCGGTGAATGTCGGCGATTCCGGGCTGAGTTGTCTGCGTTGTCTGACGACGGAAAGCTCGCTGGCGATCCGGAAACAGACATGGCCTTTGACTTTAGTAACGTTGTTGGGGGAGTCTCTTCACTGGCTGTGATGGAAGCGGAACGCGGAACAGCGATTCTGCTGAATCGCTATGAATTTTGCGTGAATGTTACAAACGATGCTGCTCAAACAGAAATGTTCAGACGTCACACACCGGTGCTGATGCAGATCAAGGCTGAACTATCCGAACTGAAGCGTGCACTGTACATGGGCGAATCTGTTGACCAAACATAACGACCGAATTCCTGTGCAGAGTTCGATTAGTGAAATTAGAGCCAACGGCTCTCACGATGTGGCCAGATGCTATGTGATGAAGCTGAATGATTCCCAAGCATCCTGTTAAAACGAAAGATTAATACAATGAACATGTTTAATAAATCAAATGGTGGACACAAGAATCATCCTCCGGCGAAACCCGATGTGCCTCGACCGGGCACGCCTCAACCGGGAGATATTCCAGGCATGCCGCGACCGGGTGATCCACCTCCAACAAAGCCCATCACAGCGCCACCCGGTCCTATCCAGCCAAAAGTTTAGTCGTGAATATCCCATCCAAATTGGTGAGCAGACCACGGTTTACGTTTCCGTTCTGCTCACCATTTTTATGTGCAGAATGTGTTTGCGTGTTGGTGAATCGGTTTGTTGTGAGATGATGAATTAAGACCTGTCGTTGATGCTTCGACATTGCTGTTGAAGTGTTACAGCGAACATGCCGGGCCTTATGGATTGACCGCTTTTTGGGCCATAAGCGGTCTTACGGCGAAGGATGTCTTGAGCTGCTACGGCTGAAGTTCAGCTGCTGAACACAGACATGCGAACGCAATCATCACGCAGGCAGTTTCCAAATCGCTATGCAGCTTCTGAAGCGACCGTCGTGATGGCATTGAGAGCTGATCGACCAGCATCGAACGGCCAGCAGTCGATTACTTGCGGCGGAGCAGACCAGGCAGCGAAAACGCGGCGTAAAGCGGAACTTTCAAATTCCGGCACGGCGAGTGCATTCGCAGTTACCACAGTCACGCTGAACGGCTCAGCGAAACATTTCAATGGTGCAGCAACGCATCACATTGCATCAAGGAGAAAACATCATGCTTTCATGGGGAATGACATTTTTGATCTTAGCTTTAATTTCAGCTCTTCTGGGCTTTGGTGCTCTGACAGGCGTTGCTATGACGGCTGCGAAAATCTGTATCGGAGTCTTTTTGGTCCTGGCGGTGATCAGCATGATCAGCGGTCGACGAATCAACGTTTAGGCTGCAGGTCTACTTCAGGCTGAGACGCTTGTCGCCGGAATATTGATGGCTGCTTCTTCCCCGTTACGTTAAGCTGTAAGGCGGAAGAAGAAGCTCCTCAGGATCGGTCAGTCTTCCAACGCGACCCGTTTGTCCAGACTGATGCCAAACTGCTTCACTCTGTCGCGAACTTTTCCGCGAGTGATTCCCAGAATCTCAGCGGCCTTCGTTTGATTGCCGTCGACGTGCTGCAAGACGCGAGTCATCAGGAAACGTTCCATTTGCTCCTGAGTTTCCGCGTACAGATCGACCGTGCCCGCAGCCAGTTGCTTACGAACATACGGCGCCAGATCTGACGGAATGCCAGTTGCATTTCCGGTTTCTGCGGCAGCTGCTGTTCGGGAAGATTCGCCTGTGACTTCAGCTGGCAGAAACGACGGCACAATGACCGGCCCCGTCGAATTCAGCAACGCCTGCCGGACTACGCTTTGAAGCTCTCGCACGTTGCCGGGCCATTCATAGTTTTTCAAGATGTTCAAAGCTTCCGGAGCGATGCCTTCGCAGTCTGTGCGTTTCATCTTCTTCGCCCAGACGTTGAGGTAGTGTTTCAGCAGATGTTCAACATCCTCTTCACGTTCTCGCAACGGCGGCAGAGTGATGGTGAGACCGTTCAGTCGATAAAACAGGTCTTCGCGAAATTCGCCGTCTTCAACCATCTGATCCAGGTCCAGATTTGTTGCAGTAATGATGCGAACGTCGGTCTTGATCGTCTTATTGCCGCCAACTCTTTCGAATTCCTGCTGCTGCAGCAATCGCAGCACCTTGCTCTGTACCAAAGGCGACATGTCGCCGATTTCGTCCAGGAAAATCGTTCCGCCGGTGCAGGCTTCAAACTTGCCGATCCGCTGCTTGTCGGCCCCCGTGAATGATCCTTTTTCATGACCGAACAATTCGCTTTCCAGCAATGCATCGGGCAAAGCCGCGCAGTTGATGGACATGAAGCACTCGTCTTTTCGATCGCTGTTATGATAGACGGCTCGCGCAACGAGTTCCTTGCCCGTTCCGCTTTCGCCTCGAATTAGCACGGGCACGGCCTGAGCCGCGACTCGACCAATGGCTTTAAACACTTCGACCATGGCTGAGCTGCGGCCAACAAACGATTCGGCGTCTGGATTGGGATCGTCGCCAGCAGTCAGAGCAACAGGCGTGCTCATCATGCGGCGAGTTTCGATCGCCTGCTCCACAAGGTCGGTCAAGGACGGCAGGTCCAGGGGATTTGGTGACGTAATCATATCCCCCAAGTTGCATGGCTTTAATGGCCGTCGCGCTGTCGGTTCCTGAAGTGATAAAAATGACGGGTAACTTGCGATCGAAGTCGCGAATCTTCTGAAACACGTCCAACCCGGAAGTGCCGGGCAGCATAATATCCAGCAACACAACCTCGGGAGCTTCTGCTGCCAGAGCCTTCATCCCGTCAGTGGGGTTCATAGCGGAAGTTGTTTGCAGCCCGACTTTCTGCAAGGCGTGGTTAACCATTTCGCAAACGGAACGGTCGTCGTCGATAACCAGAACATTAGCCATTAGAAGTGGAGCCCGGATTTTGAATTCGTTGCGTTGGTTGTTTGGCAGTGTACCGTTACCAACAGATTCGGCAATCGACAGATTTTGGCAGAACAGATTGACGCCATTGTTTGTACGGGGCACCGTAGATGGCTGGTCTTCGCAGAGAAACTGCGAGGATGCAGCTTTGCAGCGGTTCCGGAAGTCTTTCAGGATGTCGTACTTGTCGGCCGCAGTTGTTCGCAGGTTCCAGAATCGACTATTTCGACCGGGCACAGGTGTCAAATACTGGTTGACAGGCGATCGAACTGACCGGTCAGCAACCGCCAATTGTGGGAAGCCATGTTGATATCCCGGTGTCGACCGCCAATTATTGACGTGGTAATTCTTAGCGGGCTGCTGTTCCTTCCGGGGTGCTGAATTCAATTTGATCTGCTGGTTTGCCTAACGCCTCGAACGGCGTGTATTGGCATGGATTGTGCTTTTAAAGGCTGGCTGGCAGCGTTCCCGGGCTTCTGCGAACAGCATAACACCAAGTCCTGCGTTCTGAGATTTTGGCTGTTTAATCGGTCACTCAGTCCCCCAGAATTATGGCAGCACATTTACTATTCGCGATCAACGCAGCGTTGCTCACGAGATCTGGCGCCCGATATTGGCGTGACGAATGGCCCAATCGCCGGAATGCTTTTCGTGTCGTTGGAAACGTTCTGCCTCAGGTCAGGGTATCATACCGCCAGCCAGCCATACATGAGACAACTTTTCAGAAACGTTTGAAGCTTACCATGTTATGCCTACCATGCCGAATGAGCCCGATTGGTATCCAGTCTTCCAGGTGGCGATAACCAAAATTGTACGAATGGACGGGGCTGTCGAGAGCCTTTGCATCTCAACGCTGCAAAAGGATATCGCCTTTCTCACCGTTTAATGCGACGCCTGAAGTTTCAGGATTGGGCGTTTATTAAAGTAATCGAGCTCCTTGTTGCGGATGGTTCTGGCTGCTGTGAACCATCACACATCGTCCGGTTCGCGTTCTTCGCGGCCATAATTCATCGAAATTCGCTGTAGTGGAGTAACTAGTGTTAGATCACGTTCCAGCAACTTCACCCGATGGGGATCCTCTTTGGG
>CALFSX010000312.1 GCA_937916515.1 uncultured Planctomycetaceae bacterium
CTGCCGGTGAAGGTCAGGGAACGGCCAACAGTGTCGGTCAGTTGGTGCGAATTGACCCGGCAACGGGTGCTTTAACGGATGTTGGTACAGATAACATTGTTGGGCGTTCTCAAACCGTCGTCACAGCGGCAAATGATTTCGACGACGTCACCATCAGCGACCGAGTTGGCGCGATTGCGATCGATAGAAACGCGACGGCCGGCAACGCAGCGAACTATGTTGCTTACTACGCCGTGTTTGAAAACAGCTCAAATGGGCTTAATCCCAACTCGAAATTGTATCGTGCGAATATCGGTACCGGGGCCGTGCAGAATGCTGCTGGAGATACTGGCTTTGGGGACATTCAACTGGCTGGTGTGACTTATGCTGATACGACAATTCGTGTCACCACCAACGCAACGACGCCAGTTAGCAGCGATATTGAAATTCAGGCAAGAGCACCCGGTGCTGACGGAAACAGCATTCGCGTGAATGTCACGTACGGTACAGGTACGAGTCTTCAGGTTACGGTGACCGGGACGACGATCAATGTGAGGATCGATGATGCTAATACGGCGGGAGCGATCGCCGATGCAATTAACGCAAATGCAGAAGCCAGTCGGCTTGTAACCGCCCAAGTGGCGTTGGGCGATGCAATCGGAACTGCTGCCAGTGGAAGTGCGAACGGTGGCGGACAGTTGACTGGTGGCGGTGGTACTCCGCTGCGAGGCAACGTGACCGGCATGGCGTTCGGCAGCTTTTATGGCGGTACGTTGTTTGGTATTACCGATGCGGGTGAATTGATCACGATCAACAAGTCGACCGGTGCTGCGACTATGGTTCGCGACCTGGGCTTAGATCCAGGGTTGGGTGGTTTGGACACTCGTTTTGCAGGCTTGTCTTTGGGGCCGCAAAACGTTTCAGAGTTCGATGCGGCTGGTGTTGCCACACCGTCACGCTATGCGAACCTGTTGTTTGCGATTGCGCAGGACGGCACTCTTGTGGCATTGAATCCTGTTGGCGGAGTGCTGGAAACAATCTTCGACAGTAACGGCGATGGTCTTGCAGATTCTGACAGAATCAACACTGGAGTTACCGGTGGCACAGGCCTGGCATTTTCTCCATTGGACTTCAACCTGTGGCATCCGACAGAACGTCAGGCGACAGAGGCTGGTCATGGAATTAATTCCACGTTTGATAACACGCGCACACCAACTGCGGAAGGTCGCACAGATGCTGCCGGCCTGACGGATGGTCAGGGGCACACGAACTACAATCAGTCCGAAGCACAGGGGGGCACTAGTCTGTATTTTGGGTTGGAGCAATATGTCGATAACAACACGAATCCGTATTACAACTACGAATCGGCTCGAGGTCAGTTGGGGGTTCGTAATCACGATATTCAACGCGACCTGACCAGCAATGCGAATATTGGTAACAATTACAACCTGCCAGGTGGAGCACTTGGAAGCCTGGTAACGGCTCCGTTTGACCTCACAAGTCAACTCGGCAACGAGTCGTCAGCGGATCGACCGGTGCTGTACTTCAACTATTTTCTGGAAACAGAAGACCAGAATGCTGGTGACCCTTCACCAACCGGTGACGGAAATGCTCGTGATGCGGCACGGGTGTACATCAGTAACGACGGCGGTACGACCTGGGATTTGATCGCTACCAACAATGGCAATGGGGCTGGCGGATTCCGAGATGCCAACAGTGAACTGCCGACATTCAGTTCACAAAGCCGCTTTGCCGACGCCGCAGATGGACGACAGGCGACTCAGGAACTGTTCGACAATACCAATGGCTGGCGACAGGCTCGTATTGATCTAAGTGATTATGTGGGCGACACGGGCTTGATGTTGCGGTTCGACTTTACAACGTCTGGATCGATGAACGACGCCACGTTGCGTACAGGGCTGGGCACCGCAACCGATCAGTTTGGCGAGTTCTTTACAGAATTCGGCGACGCCCAACCATCTGACGACAACGACCATGAAGGCTTTTATATCGACGACCTGATTATTGGTTGGGCAGAACGCGGTGAGATGATTACCGGCGCGGCTACGGACCCCAGCTTCTATAGCGTGCCAGTTGATCCTGATCCTGCTGCCATCCAGCCGATTCTTAGTGGAAATTATCAGCTGGAAATTCGTCGTGGTTACGAATTTGCGGCTCCTGTCAGCCCAACTGAACCGGAATTGGCCATTTCAGATGCCGCGATTCCCGATACAAACGCTCAATTCGTGCCCGGTGCCGATTTGAACCTCGGGACTGGCCTGCTGATCGACTTCAACAGTGTCGCCAGTGCCAGTGCTGTTAACTTCACAGTGGACGCACAGTCGCGGCCGCATTGGACACCTACGCTGCGAAGCATAATCGGGCCAGATGGTGCCGTAGGCACGCAGCTTGACCTGACCCAGGGCTTGATTGGTCCTGGCGAAGAAGCGTCGATGACAGTTGTTGTTACCACTGGTGAAGGGCTTCTGACGTTCGATCGTTTCTTTGTTCCAGAAGTCGGGTATGACGAATTCCGAGTCTTCATTGACGGAACTGAAATTGAAGCGGCAGACTTCCAGTACACGGGCACTGACACAGACTTCGTTCTCACTCAGATCCCAATCAGTGCCGGCGTTCATTCCGTACGATTTGTGCATCGCAAAAATGCGGGCGGCACCGCTGGCATTGGCACTTTGACAATTGACAATATTCAGTTTCCTGCGATTGGTGGAAAACTGCGAGGTGACCGCAACGTTCAGCGAGAACAGGGACTGTTTGAAATCGCTGGCAACATCATTCGTGATGCGTCTCAGTTTGGCATACTTGTCGAAGCTGGCGACCGTGATCCCGTGACCGGCTTCTCTCATCCAGGTGCCGTCATCAATTTTGAGACGACAAATGATGAACGCCTTGCACCGGGAGCCGTGATTCAGAACAACATTGTTTCTCGATCCGGTGTGGCAGGAATTCGCTTTGGCGGAGAATCCAGCAACGGTGCGGGAGTGCCAGCTGCTGCAGTGCCTCTTGGTAAAATTATCAACAATACGATTGTTGGAAATACGGTTGTTGGTGGAGCGGCCTTCGGGGTCGGTATTCAGGTTGTGGATAATTCGCGACCGACAATTCTGAATAACATTATCTCAGAAACCACAACTGGTATTACCGTTGATGCAACATCGACTGCGGTTATCGAACGTACGCACTTCTATCGCAATGCGAACAATGGTGTTACTGGACAAAACGCGATTACGGTTGCCAGAAATGTTGCTTCGCCTCCTCCTTTGTTCATTGATGCTTCCACAGATAATTACTATCTGAAACTGGGTGCTCTGGCGATCGACCGATCTCAGGGAAGTGTTCCGGAATCCAGTACATTCCGCAGCGTGAAGCAGGATCTTGGAATTCCGCAATCAGACACATTCTCGCCAGCAAAAGACCTGTTCGGTCAGACTCGCCGAGACGATCCGTTTTCACCGGGCCCAGGTTCCGGTGGTGAAAGCTTTAACGATATTGGAGCGATTGAGCGAGCTGACTTTATCGGTCCGTTTGCCACACTGGTGACACCACTGGATAACGGCCCTGACGATCAGGACCCCACAGATAACGACGCGATTCGCCTGATCAGTAACTTCTTGCCACGCTTTGTGGTTAAGTTAAACATCGAAGGAATTGGTGTTGATGACTCGTTTGTCACCAGTAGCCAATGGGAACTTCGTCGCAACGGCGTGCTGCTTGTTGAAGGCGTTGACTATCGCTTTATCTACAACACTGCAACTGACGAAGTTGTCTTCCAGGCGGTGACCGTCTTCCCGACCGATCATCACTACACAATTAAGCTGATCGATCGCAGCACGGCCACCGGAATTCGTGACCTTGCCGGGAACCCAATTCAATCGAACCGTAGCAACGGCGACGTTCGCTTTGAAATCACCTTAGACAACGCACAGAACGACGCTCCCGTCAATGATGTGCCAAACATGGTGATGACAGACGAAGATACCGAACTTGTGTTCAGTAATGTTAACGCCATTCCGGTGACAGTTTCAGACCAGGATACCTATCTGGGTACGAACGAGCTGACTGTAACCTTGTTTGCAGAACACGGCAGCTTGAACCTGCCGACATTAATCACCACAGACGCGACGGGTCAGATTCTGAACTTCCCGGCGGGCGCAGGTCTGGCTGGCAGAACGTTTAGTGTCACTGACAGTCGCGATCCGCTGAACCCGGTCGTTCAGTTGTTTACCTTTGTTGACGCCGCCGTGGTTGCGTCTCCCACGGCTACGCAGATCGCTGTCAACACAACGGATCTGGCAAGCGGTGTCTCGACGGCAGCAGCTGCAGTGCTGAATTCATGGTATGGAGCGTCCTCAGCCACGCCTGTCGGTCCGGCAGTCACGCTTGGAACGGGACTGAAGTCCACACGGTTATTCACCAGTGGGTCGAACGTCATCGTCACAGGTTCGCATTCGATGACGGTCTTTGATGGAGCGTCTGTGCTGGATGAACAGTTTACGGTTGGCATTGTTACATTCACATATGTGGACGTTGCCATCTGGGACAGCAGTTCACCCGCTGTGACTCCTGCCTTGAATCAGATTGCAGTCGCCAAAACGGATACACCTGCTGACGTTGCGGCAGCTACTTCAGCGGCCATCAATCATTCGCAACTGCACATGTTCGGAGCTTCATCAGTGTCCGGCGCGGACGTGATGCTGGCGTCTGCCGGACTGTATTTCTCAAATACGGATAAGACAAAACTGGCTGTCGATGGGCAGGATGTTTTGCTGCCCGTCGCCGCCGATGCGATTGGTGAAGAACTGCTGATCAACGGTGTAACCTATCGCTTTGTGAATGCAGCGGCTGGAGCTCCCGGGGCCAATGAAATTGCGGTCAATATTTCCGGAACTGCCAACGACGTTGCCTCCGCTTTACTGGTACGGCTCAATTCAGTGCTGGGGGCCGGTGAGGCTCGACGTTCGGGAAGTCGAGTGACTTTGGAAGTGCCGCATACGGCAGCCATTGTTAATCCACTGGAACTTTCTGGTGCCACTCTTACGGTTCCTGCTGCCACAACAGCGATCGGAGACCACATCAGCGTTGGACGTACGGCGTTTACATTTGTTGATGCCGCTACGGTAGCCTCACCGGCTCCAACGGAAATTCCGCTGAACACCGCGGATGACGCAACTGCTGTTGCAGCAGCCACTGAAACTGTACTGAATGCCTATTTCGGGGCAGGTACAGCCGCCGCATCTGCAGACGTGGTGACGATCAGTCGAGCTGTCGTGGCCGGGGTGACTCCAGCCAGTGGACAGGCAGTGCTGACGTTGACGGGCGACGTCAACATGCTGAACGAAGCTTTGGATGGACTGGGCTTCATTCCAACTCAGGATTACTTCGGCCCGGCATCGCTGTTGGTGCTGACGGAAGATCTTGGGCAATACACACTTGATCCCGCACTTCGCATCAACAGAATTGATGTTGATGAAATTGCGATTGTTATCAAGCCAGTCAACGATGTCCCATTAATCGATGCCGTCGCCGATGAGCACATTCTGGAAGATGAAGATCTAACGGCCCCGTTGGGAATTGATGAACACGCTGTCAGTTTGACAGGAATCGAAGCCGGTCCGATTAACGAGCTTGAGAACATGGTTCTTTCCGTTTCGTTGGCCGCCACTACAAACGTGGCTGTTTCAAACGGAGCTCGCGTTGTTGGAGCCAGTCTGACCGTCGATGGAGTTGCCTATCAGTATGTTGATGCTGCCGTTACGGCCAGCCCAACGGCAACGCAGATCGCCGTTAATCTTACCGACGATACAAACGCGGTTGCGGTCGCGACTGCCACCGTTATCAATGCGAATCGCGGCGACATGGTTGCTGTGGCGGCCTTTAACTTTGTGTCGTTTGGTCTGGACATTTCGTTGGTCAGCGGACCTGCTGCAACATTCAATATCTCCGATCAGAATGCATTGATTGCCGATCTGCAGGTTGATTACACCTCGGTTGATACCACGGGAACTGTACGGTACACGCCGAATGTTGATGCCTTCGGAATGGTGGACGTGATTGTTCGAGTTACTGATGCTGGACTCGATAATGTCTTCGGCAATTCGGACGACGCCTTTACGGAAACCGTCTTCACGATTACCGTTGAGCCAGTGAACGATAATCCAACTCTGGATGCGATCAGCGATGTGGTCGTTGCGGAAGATTCGTCTGAACAAAGCATCACGCTGACGGGCATCAGCGCTGGTCTGTACGATGGCACGGATGACGAACCGGATAACGAACTGGAAGACGT
>CALFSX010000313.1 GCA_937916515.1 uncultured Planctomycetaceae bacterium
TCAGACGCCATTGGCAACAACAAAGAATGGCTTCCCGGACACGCTGCTAGGCAAACGAATGGGGCTTTGCCCCGCAAACAATGACAGCCAACCTACTCGCTGATGGCCCGCAAATACGTTGTGTGTAACGCCCAGCCTCACGGAGAAAGCCAACCATTTCCGAAGCTAAGTTGCTAAAGTCAGGTTCATTCAAAACGTTCACCGGTTCGGTCACGAATTCCTGGCAGCTCTTAATCCAGCCGAGTTGTTACTAAACATAGAACGAGAAATACTGTACACTCGCAGGTTAGCGAACGAAGTTCCGGAAGGTTTTCGAATAAGTCGTGCCTTTTGCTTGCCGGCGAACGGCTTCAGAAACTGATTCCGGACATTTCCTTCCCACGGTTGATCGTACATCAAAACGTTTTTCGGGAGTGCCAATCTCATGGCGAAGTATCCAGTTTTGACCGCATCTCGTTTTTGTGTTTTGATGTTGATCGCTGGTCTGCATTCGCAGGTCAGCTGGGCGGCTCCACAAGCGACCGCCACGCAGGCTGCCACGGTAACTCAAAAAGCGGCGGCACCAGCTGAAACCCAGGACGAAACGGAATCTGCGGAAGCAGACGAAGATTCGTTGGAATACGTTCGCATTCGACGCAACGAACGACGGCTGGCCGTTGCGTTGGAAACGTCTGTCATTCAGTTTGGCGAATCCACGAAATACCCCAACGCCACCATCGATTTGATTGGTGCAATTCATTTGGGAGAGCCGCAATACTACAAGCAGCTGAACGACAAATTTTCAGACTACGATGCTCTGCTGTTCGAAGCCGTCATGCCGGAAGAGGCAGTGAAGCAGAACTTTCGACCGGGGCGAGCAAAAGGCGCGGGGCGATCTTTGTCTGAGGAAGATGAATGGACAGAAGCAAAAGTCGGGCTACAGGCAATTTCGGTTTTGCAACTGGGCATGAAAGACGCGTTGGGCCTGGAATTTCAGTTGGCGGGCATTGATTACACGGCTCGCAACTTTGTTCACGCTGACATGACGCAGGAAGAATTCGAAGCATCGATGGAACGCCGCGGCGAATCGTTTTCAGAAATGCTGCTGCGTGAAATGAGCAAAGCGGCTGTGCAGCAGCAGGACAAGAACCCGATGGCTCAGCAGTTGGACCTGATGTTTTCAATGATCTTGTCCGACCGCATTTATCGAGTTCGCCGAATTGCGGCCGTTGAATTGGCCAAGGCTAACGAAGGCACAGCTTTCGCCAGCGAAGACGGCACTTCAACCATCATCACAGAACGAAACATCAAAGCGTTGCAGATTCTAAGTCGAGAGCTGAAGGCTGGGAAAAAGAAGATTGGCATCTTCTATGGAGCTGGTCATTTTCCGGACATGGAAGAACGCATCGTGAAGGAATTTGGATTCAAACGACAATCGGAAGAATGGGTGACCGCATGGCAGTTGCGAGCACCCAAAGAATAGGTTTCTTTTCTCAGGCGTGCATAGAACATCGATTGTCCATTTTTTGTAGTCGGTCTCGTGAGTAAAAACATTTCCAGCCCTGCAGAAGACGATCCAGACGACGAGGACGGTTCCGTTAGTCGAATCATTCGACGCATGAAGTCCGGCGACCCGGAAGGTGCCGACTTTTTGTGGCAGCGTTTCTTTGCTCGCCTGACATACCTGGTGCGAGAACGCATGGGTTCGCAGTTGCGAGTGATGTCTGATGAAGAAGACGTAGCGCTGCAGTCTTTGTCGGAAATGTTTCGAGGCCTGATGAACGGGCAGTATCCGTCTCTAGATAATCGAGAAGCGTTTTGGCGGCTGCTGGTGACCGTGGCATCCAGAAACGTGATGGACGAAATCAGCCAAGAACGAAGAATGAAACGCGGTGCCGGGCGAGTCGTTAACGAGTCTTCTTTTACGTCGTCGACTGATGGAAGCAACACGCTGTTTGAACAGATTGCGTCCTCAGAACAGGCTCCTGACGTGCAGTTGATGATTACAGAACGCTGCACAGAACTGCTGGAATCACTGGGTGACAAGCAGTTGCAGGCCATCGCCGTGATGAAGACGGCAGGATCCAGCAATTCAGAAGTGGCGAAAAATCTGGGACTAAGCCTGCGTTCTGTTGAACGCCGATTGTCTGATATTCGAGCTCGCTGGGCCGGCACCGTTTGATTGCCTGGATTCCATCAGACCTGATTTCTGCCGCGACGTTGGATCAATTGACGTGGACCTGAAACTTAGTAACAACACTGTCGTTATTGTTGGCGGTGCCAGCGGAATTGGCAAAGCTTGCGCAGAATCCTTTCTGGCAGAAGGCGCCATCGTGTCAATCTGGGACAGTTCGCCAACGGTGACAGAAGTCGCCAACGAACTGCTATGCTCCGGTCTGCAGGTCGACATTGCCGATGAATCTGCCGTTTGCGACGCACTGCATATTACCGAACAGCAACAGGGCCCAACGCAACACGTCGTGAATGCGGCGGCCATCGGTTCGGGCGGTTTGGGGATGCCCTTTACCAGTCTGAAGCCCGGCGATTGGCAACGCGTGATCGACGTCAACATCAATGGAATGGTCAATGTTGCTCACGCCTTCACAGCAGGCATGATGGAACGTAAGGATGGCACCTTTGTATTTATCGCGTCTGTCGCCGGACAAATCGGGTCTCCCACAGACCCTCCCTACAGCGCATCCAAAGCGGCCAACATCAACTTTGCTCAGGTAATGGCCAAAGACCTGGCTCCCCACAAAGTTCGAGTCAACACGGTGTGCCCTGGCATGGTTAAAACGCCGTTGAATCAAAACGTGTGGCGATCATGGAACGAACGCCAGCCCGAAGGCAAAAAACTTAGCTATGAAGCGTGGGCCGAATTGAAGATCCGCCAGCTTGTCCCTTTGGGAACCTGGCAGCAACCTAGCGACATTGCCAACATGGTGGCCTTCCTGTCATCAGATTGCGCCTGCCAGATCACCGGCCAGACAATCAACGTCGATGGCGGCTATGTGATGCATTCTTAGAACAATCGCCAGGCCTGTGAGTGAATTGAAGCTTGCTCTGGGGTGGCCGTGGTTGGAGCGGCGGCATGCATGCTGCCGGTGGTGAAACCGCCGGAATTGCAACTGGAATGACAGCAAGTCCCGAAGGGACGGCAGCAGATGGTTGTTGGCCGCTATTCAGGACTGGAATCGCTGTCGCCGCTTCGGGGCTTTTGATTGTTATGCTGCTACTACCGGTGAGTGGCGAGGCTGTCGATTTAATCGGGAACAAGCCCCAGTCGGATTAGTCGCAGGGCGTTAGCCCCGGTTTTTCAGCATGCTAAACCGGGGCTAACGCCCTGCGGCTGAATAAATCAACAGCCTGTGGCGTCACCGACGTGTGGCCGGGGTTGGACTGAGCTCGCGAAGGAAATCCGGGACGATTGCACTTCGCTCTAATCCCGGCCACCCATCGCGCTCATATTTCGACAAGCATCGATTTAGTTGGTCATCAGGTCTGACTGATCAATGAGCATTGGCAGTTCGCCATCGTCTTCGTCCAGAGCTTGACCGGCCAGCGAATTTTCGGTCTTAATGCGGTGAGCCAGCACTTGTTCGCGGTAGTCTCGCAACGGACTGAGCAATGCTCGGTTAATGAACTTTCGACGTGCCAGAAAATCAGGGCGAGTCATCTTAACTGCGTCGCACCAGTCTTCCATGGCATCCATCGCTTCATTCGTGGTGCGAATGCACAGGTCCAGGTCACGCTGAGTCTTGCGAGCAGACGGTGGCTCGTATCCTCGACGACCTTCCCAGCGGCGAACCAATTCCTGCAGCAGCGAATTCGTGTGATCAAAACGAGCTTCATCAGAAGCCAGCAGTTCCGGGTCTTCCACAATCTGCTTAATCGCCGCGACGATCTGGCGAATGGAATAGTCTCGCCCATCAGTAAAGTAAACGGTGTGCAGGCGGTGTTGCAGTTCCAAAGCCGGGCTGGGATGCGATGTGGCTTCGTGAATCCGAACCAGTTCGTAATTTGCAAAGAACGACAACAACGGTTCATAAGTGGTCGCAAACTGACTTAGATTTTGCAGCGTTAACGGGTCAGCAACGCCTTCTGCCGCCTGACGCAACGATTGCCCCAACGCGATAAAATAGTCTTTGCGATATTCGTCACGCGGGTCAGCTCGCCGCGTCACTTTGCCACCTTTGATTTCTTCGATCGCAGGTCGCGGATTGCGTTGCATTTCAATCTTCAAAGAATTGCGATAAGCCCAGGGTTGGTCGTGAAATGTGGTTTGAATTTCCATCTGCTGAACAACGGCACTAAATCGACGAGCGTATTCGTCATAGGCGGCACCGCGTGGAGCGGCGTCGGCCATGCGTCGTTGGTGAGGACGAAATGCTTCCTGAACTTCACCCGCTTTGTTTCCCCAGCGCGCTGCTTCCAATGGCAGTCCCATCGCAAAGAAACCACTGGATGCGGGCACAGTTGCCAGTCGAGCGTTGTATTCAAAAATCCCCAGCGGATCGCTGGAATCGACGACCGGAAGCGCGGCCACCTGAGACCAGTCCCACCCGCTGCGGCTAAGTTCGTGGGTCACGTGTGATCGCTGCAATCGGCTCAGCAAACCTTCATCGAGAAGTGTTTCTGGATCAACGGACGCCACCATGGCCATTTCACCGGGAGCCATCTGCATCACAACAACTCGCCCGTAAACAGACGTCAACGAAGACAGCATTCGCAACAGAGGTTCGGCGCCCAGGTCGTACTGCGAAACTCGCTGACAAAACACTCCATCGGCCTTCAGCTGTTTTCTGATGTTCAGATAAAATTCGTCCGTCAGCTGTTCCTGACACGACAGAGACATCGGATTCGGCGAAGACGCTACGACAACATCAAACAAATCCGCCGCCTTGCGTGACGTTCGCACGGCAGTGGCCACGTCTTCATGTCGAATGCTGACTCGTTCGTCATCCAACGGTGATGTCAGCAGATCGGTCCACGTATTCTGCATGGCAAATTCCGTAGATGCAGAATCCGGACGAATCGCTTCAATGGTGTGCACTGGGAAATTGCAGCAAACTCGCAGACCGACACCCGCGTCATCGCCCAGTAACATGACGCTTTGAGCATTCCGATGCATGATCAGCGGCAAAATTGTGGTCAAGGTTTCGGCCAGCGGTTGAGGACTCGTCATGTTATTGATGCTGACCTGTCCAACCGGGTATCCGTTGCGACGAAGCTCCAGCAAATCGCCAGACGTCCGCCACACAGTTAACTGACCTTCAGCCGAAGACAATTCCTTCACAAGGCGAGTGCAATGAGACTGCGCGACAACATCCGGACTAAGCCCCAGGCGAATTCCGTTGGCAGATCGAGCACTGAACAATGTTTGAGCCGTTGCGGCAGAATCAACGTGGGCTGTCGCCGCAAAGGCAATTGCCAGAATTGATGCGGTTACCGGCAACCACACGGGAATACGTTTTTCAGCAGCCACAACAGAAAGAATTGTTGGCAGCAGTATCAGAATGGTGCCACCCGCTATCTGAGCGGCTACCGACATGCCAGCCGCCGCACAGATCATCCCAACAGGAGCTCCCAGAACTATAAGTGGCATCTGCCGTGCTGCGGCCTGATGTAAAGAAGCGACCGCTGAAGAAGATTCCGTGGTGTCTGCCGTCTGAAGAATCTGATTGACCATCCACCAGCAAGTCAGCCCAACGCAGCAGATAACCGCGAATTGAACAGCTCGCAGCATCACCAGGGCTGACAAAGAACTGACGCTGGCATTCCAGTTCAGGTTGACATCAACAAGTCCGGAAAAAACAAGTGGCAACATCACAGCCGCCAATACAACGCAAACCATAGGCAAACGCTGTTGCAGCAGCTTCGAAATCATTCTCATGCTTAGCATCTGAAAAAACATCAGACTGATGGCGGTGGCAACAAGTACCAGCGGAACGTTCATGGGAACCAGCAAAGCATTCAGGCGAACCGCACCGATCACAAACATTGCCAGCCCCAAAGCGGAAGTGATCGCTTGCCACGACAACTTTACTTTCTCAGCCGCAGCTTCAATGGTTTCAGAAGTATTGTCCGATTGACCAATGCGAATTACCAACGCCGCCGACATTAGCACCGACAACGTCACAGCAATTGGAACCAGCACCTGAACGTGCAGCAGCAACAACAGGCAGCCCAGCGATAGACCGACCATTGCCAGAAATCTGCCAAATACGTCGGAAGCCACAAGCGATTCTGATTGCTTGTGGTACCACGCGGCAATGCAGGCGAAAAAGGCAACCGCAAATACGGCGGGCAGTAAAAACGCAAAGGCGTTTGAAATGGAAAGCGAGCCTGCCAGCGATACACCCATCGTCAACGCTGAATCCAGCATTGAACTTAGCGTCCACGAAAGAACCAGCACGGCAACCGTTAACAGAGCGGCCTGCAGCTTGCTGTTTCCCCAAAGGCCTTTGCCAACCACAGTCGCCAACATCAGCCCCAAAGCGGCTGCCAGACCCAGTGCGGCCAGAGCGTCCGTAGAAGCTCCGCAAATGGAAATCCAAACGATGCAGAATTGTCCGACCGCAAAGGCAAACGCCGCTCCGGACAACAAACGCAAAAACGTCGATAGGGATCCCGCCAAACGACTGATCATGGCATCCTTGCCTTATTCACTTCATTTAAGATCATCAAACAGCAAACCGGCAGGAATGTACCGGATTCTGGTACTCCACATCAATACAGAAGATGTTTCGTGTCCGATTCGCGCATTCGACTAAAGCTTGATGGACAGCTTAGTTGCGCAGGGACCTCCCATAGCCCGCCATACCCCCCAGGCTCCCCCGCCATTCATGCAGGCCACACAAGACAGCAGAGACGCCGGCCGCAACAGTGATGCGACTTCATGGCAAACCGAGTTCCAACCGGCATATCGGGCCTTGCTCCGCCACCATATAAACAACTTCTTAAGGGTGTATTTCCCGATTTTGATATGCGGGAATACCCGTATCTGATAATTTAGCTAAGATCACTAAACACCTTCTCAGGCACGTGTACATCCTCCACCCTGCCAACTAAAGTCCCGCGCGCCGGGCCAACGGACGTAAGGAAATAGGTTGGGATAGAATCATGAAGATTGCTGTGTTTGGGGTTTGCCTGTGGCTGCCGGTAAGTGTTTGCCAAGCGGATATTATTGACTTCAGAAGTGCGGGCGTGGGAGCCTCTTTGGATGGAAAAACATCCGGAACGTTTTCCGTTCCAGGATTTTCGTCGCTGACAATATCCATCGTCAACGTCACCGCTGATGGTGATGGAGAAGTCGCCAATGCGACCGCCAGCAGTTTTGGAGTCAATGCAGCTGGCGGCATTACCACTTCCGGCGATAACGCTGATAGGTTTGACAGCGTCCTGAATGAAGCGATTACTTTCTCATTCAATAAGGCGGTGCTAGTCAGCTATCTCGATTTCTCGAACTTCACGAACGGTGAAGTTTTTCAATTTGGCGACACCGTCATTACAAGTGGCAGCCTAAGGGCCGGGCAGGCGAGCGAATACGATTTTGTGACTCCGCTGCTGATTGGGGCAAATTCGCCATTCACACTTCAAGCCACGTCAGGCAGCATTGGACTTCAGCGAATAGAACTGGATCTGGCGGCCGTGCCGGAACCGTCTGCTGTGGCGATGTGCTGCCTGGGACTGATGATTGTCGCGACAAGACTTCGCCCCCGCTTGAAGCGGAAACTGGCAGTCTGAACCGTTTACTGTGTCGGTAATCTGTGCGAGGTCGGAAGCAAATCTGGACGGCCTGAAACAACGGCGACTGAAAACTGGCGTGCCCTGGTTGTTCGCGTTAAACTGCTTCACGCTTGTAACATAAGTCGGATTTTATTCGACTTGCAGCAGTTACAGGGTTTCGCAGTTTCCATGGCCGGATGGCCGTCCATTCCTGAACCAATGTCCAATCCATGCGAACCGCCCACATCATCACTCGACTGATCATCGGCGGAGCTCAGGAAAACACGCTGTTCAATGTGGACGACCAACATCACCTTCACGGCGACGAAGTCTGTTTGATTACCGGTCCTGGTTTAGGCCCCGAAGGCACTTTGGAACAACGCGCCGTTGACAGAGGGCTCGACCTGCGGCTGCTGCCCGAAATGAAACGCAGCCTGCATCCGTGGCGTGATGTAAAATGCTATTTCGCGTTGAAGCGAATGCTGAAAAGCTACAAACCCGACATCGTGCATACCCACAGTTCCAAGGCAGGTATTATTGGCCGTCGAGCTGCCTATGCGTTGGGAATTCCCTGCGTTCACAGCATTCATGGAGCTGCATTTCACTTTGGCCAGCCGTCGGTTTTGTTTCACGCTTATCGACAGGCGGAAAAAATCGCGGATCGCTGGTGCCAGCATTTCATCACCGTGTGCCACGCGATGGCTGAACAGTATCTGGCCGCAGGAATTGGAACACCAGACAAGTACACAACCATCTATAGCGGCATGGAAGTGGACCACTTTCTTCAGCCGCGACGAAGTCGCAGCGAAGTTCGATCGGAATTGGGGATCAACGACAGTCACGTAGTGGTTGGAAAGATCGCCCGGCTGTTCAACCTGAAGGGCCACGAATACCTGATTGAAGCGGCTCCGCAAATTGTGAAGCAGGTGCCCAACGTACGCTTTTTGTTTGTGGGCGACGGCATTTTGCAGCAGCAGTTCAAAAATCGAATTGCCGAACTTGGCCTGACGGAAAACTTTATCTTCGCAGGCCTGGTGCCACCCGATCAGGTAACAAACTACATCCATGCCATGGACGTGGTGGCTCACACCAGTGTTTGGGAAGGACTTGCCAGAGTACTTCCTCAGGCACTTATCTGCGGCAAGCCGGTCGTAAGCTACGACATCGACGGTGCTCCGGAAGTTTGTATCAACGACGAAACGGGCTATCTTGTGCCGTCGCGATCGATCGACGAATTGGCAACGGCAATTGTTCGCCTGACGGCTGATTCAGAACTGCGAACAAGACTTGGGGCCAACGGGCGAGAACGCTTTACAGCTCAGTTCCGCCACGAATACATGACCGAACGAATTCGCAACGTGTATTCAAACGTACTTGCAGCAGTGCCAGTTCGCCAGCCGTGACGGCCTGCCATTTGGTGCCTGCCATTGGTGCCAACCACCTGAAAGGCGAGCGGCAGGGCGTCAGCCCAACGCCGTGAAGAGTTTTGAAAATAAAAAACACTGATTGAACTGAAGAAGAGGCAGTCATGCCGAATGGGCTTCAGTCACGAAGTGACGTTAAGTAGTAGCCACGGGCGCAAGACCGTGGTTTGCAAAAAGTGAGACGGAAAGTCCCGATGGGACGGTAGCACACTGCCGGTGGTGGAACCACCGATTTGATGGCTCTAACAGAAAAAGCCCCGATGGGGCGACAGCAGATTCCATTTGGTGAATTGCTATCGCTCCATCGGGGCTTTTTATTGTTACTGCCGGCACTTGGGGACTGGAAGTTATTCGTCGCGGTTGGCTTCCAGCACTGACAGGAAGGCTTTTTGCGGAATTTCCACAGCACCAAACTGCTTCATTCGCTTCTTGCCTTCTTTCTGCTTTTCCAGCAGCTTGCGTTTTCGAGACACGTCGCCGCCGTAACACTTGGCGGTAACGTTTTTACGGAAGGCGGAAATGGTTTCTCGAGCAATCACTTTGGCACCAATCGCTGCCTGAATGGCGATTTCGAACTGATGCTTGTTGATCTCCGCCTTCAGGCGTTTCACGAGTGCTCGCCCACGTCGATCGGCGGTCGTGCGATGCACGATGCTGGACAAAGCGTCGACTCGTTCGCCCTTCACAAGAATGTCCATCTTCACCAGGTCTGCAGCCGTGAACCCGATAATTTCGTAGTCCATTGTGCCGTAACCGCGAGTTACGCTTTTCAGCTTGTCGTACATGTCGTAGACAATTTCGCTAAGCGGAAGTTCGTAAATCACCTGAGCTCGCTGAGGCCCAAGAAACTCCGTGTTCTTATAGATGCCTCGACGATCCTGGCTAAGCTGCATAATTGTGCCGACGTTTTCCGACGGAACAATGAAGGTGACTTTCGCAATCGGTTCGCGGAATTCTTCAATCTCGCCAGCATCCGGCACGTCCTGAGGATTATCGATGATCATGACGTCACCGGTCTTCTTCAGGATTTCATAAGTTACGTTCGGAGCGGTCTGGATCAGGTCTGTGTCCTGTTCCGTTTCCAGCCTTTGCTGCACAATTTCCATGTGCAACATGCCCAGAAATCCGCAACGGAAGCCGAAGCCCAACGCGTCGCTGGTTTCCGGGAAGAACGAAAAGCTGGAATCGTTCAGACTGAATTTTTCCAGAGCGTCTCGCAGGCTTTCAAAGCCGGTGGCGTCCAGCGGGTACATTCCGCAAAACACCATCTGCTTTGGTTTTTGATAACCCGGCAATGCTTTGGGAGCCGGGTTTCCGGCTTGAGTCACCGTGTCGCCGACGGAAATCTTATTCAGTTCTTTCACGCCGGTCAGAATATAACCGACCTGCCCCGGCCCAAGAGAATCGCAAGGAACAAGCCCCGGACGGAACTGCCCCAGTTCCAGAACTTCGCTGTTTACGTGTTCTCGCATAAAGCGAATGTTGTCGCCTTTTTTCAGGCTGCCGTCGAACACACGCACATACGTGACGACTCCTCGATACTTGTCGTACTTGGAATCGAAGACAAGCGCCTTCAAAGGAGCGTTGGGATCGCCGGAAGGTGGAGGTACCTTTTCCACCAGAGCTTCAAACACCGTATCGACGTTAAGCCCGGTCTTCGCGCTGACTCGTAAAGCTTCCGACCCATCCAGCCCCAGAATGGTTTCGACTTCTTCCAGAACTTCGTCGATGCGCGTTACGGCCAGGTCAATTTTGTTAACGACGATCACAATTTCCAGATCGACGTTGATGGCTGCGTAGGCATTTGCCACCGTTTGAGCCTGAACGCCCTGAAACGCGTCGACCAGCAGCAAGGCGCCTTCGCACGCGGCAAGGCTGCGGCTGACTTCGTAGTGAAAGTCTACGTGGCCTGGCGTATCAATCAGGTTCAGTTCGTACTTTTGTCCTTTGTGGACGTAGTCGATGGTGACTGATCGAGCCTTGATGGTGATGCCACGGTCACGTTCGATTTCCAGGTCGTCAAGAATCTGCGAACGGAATTGGCGCTGGGTGATGGTGCCACTCTGCAGCAAAAGCTGGTCGGCCAGGGTGCTTTTGCCATGGTCGATATGAGCAATAATGCTGAAATTTCGGATGAACTTCGGGTCCATGAGTTACTCAGGAATCCTTACAGGGCTGCATAACGGCTGTCAGAAAACAGCAAATGCGGGAATTATCGGCATAACGACGAAGGCTGTGTTCCACAATTTGCGGACTCAGCCAGTGGCGAATAGTATCCATTGTTAAGCGGCGTGGTCGAGTGTGGTTGCCTGAATCCCGCCACAACGCACAAACACTCCCGTTTTCAGGACGTTTACGCCGAGTTTCCGCCTTCCGCCGCCGAAAAACGGGGCCGCGACATGTGCAAACTCAGGAAAGTTGCACGCCGGCGAAGCTCATCCATTAAGGAACAGCACCCAACATCACCCGCAAAGCCGTTAATCCGTCAGCCGAAAACGGGAGCCCCCAGGAATCTCTGATTCCCGTTTAGGAACCGTCCCGATACAGGATCACGACTTGATCAGCCATGAAAGGGGGCAGTCATAAATGTTTGAGAACCTGAAAAGGGCGGCTTGGGTTGAAGAGAGACAGGACAGAATCCCCGGTCTTTTTCTTCGCAAGCTAAGCCCAACCACGGCCCCCATCAGGAAACAGCATTGTCACGTTGGTACGAATTTATTTTGGCCAGAAGCCAAGCCGTGGATTGAACATCGACTCGAAGTGGCCGTGTGCTGTTACGCGCTGAAGTGGTTCAGATAAGGGATCGTTTTTGCGTGAGCTGTGACTTGATCAGCGGCGCTTAGAAGCTGGCCAAGATAGTCCCATTCGCCGGTGACCAGGGCACCTCTTGCGCTATCGGGCATCTTCACTTTGGCGGACACATTTCCGGCAGAAGCTGTCATGGATTCCAGATCGACTGAGACTTCCAGCGTTGGGTCTGCCGCAATGGCGGCGCCCAGTTTGTCGATGTCAGCTCGATCTGCGGTGACCGCGACAACTCCCAGCGAACAGCAATTGCCGAAGAAAATTTCCGCAAACGATTCCGCGACAATCGCTTTCAGGCCCCATCGCATCAGCGACTGAGGAGCGTGTTCTCGAGAAGAACCACAACCGAAGTTTCGTCCCGCAACCAGCACGCTGGCTCCTGCGAATTCCGGTTTATTAAATGGGTGGGCCGGGTCCTGCTGGCGATCGTCTTCGAAGGCAAACTCTCCCAACCCCTCAAAGGTTACGCAACGCAGATAGCGAGCTGGGATGATGCGGTCTGTATCGATGTCGTCCAGCAGCAAAGGAACTCCAGTGCCAGTGACGGATGTAATTTTGGTACTCATGGCAATAACGTTTCAGTTGATATTTTGATGCGGCCAGGCGGGCTCGCAGTATGTTTGAATGTTGAAAATTGTGGGCTGCTTCGGTCGAGCGTGCGAACGTGGCAACTCGGTCTTCACGACCGACTGGCCACTAAACGGCTGCAGCTGCGAATTCGCGAATGTCGACAACTTCGCCGGCAATTGCGGCTGCGGTTACCATCGCAGGGCTCATCAGCAACGTGCGTCCGGTGGGACTTCCCTGGCGTCCTTTGAAGTTGCGGTTGCTGGACGATGCACAGACTTCTCGTCCCTGCAGTTTGTCTGGATTCATGGCCAGACACATGCTGCAGCCAGCTCCACGCCATTCAAAACCAGCAGCTTCAAATATGGTGTGCAGGCCTTCTTTCATCGCCTGTTCTCGCACCAATTGCGAACCCGGTACCACAATCGCTTTAACTCCCGCAGCCACGTGATGGCCTTCGGCAATGCGAGCGGCTTCGCGCAGGTCGCTGATTCGTCCGTTGGTGCAGGAACCGATAAAGGCGACGTCGATCTTTGTGCCCTTAACCGGCTCGCCTTCTTTCAAGCTCATGAATTCCAGAGCTTCTCCCAGCAACGTTCGTTCGCCCGCAGCACATTCTGACAGCGTTGGCAGCGGCTGGCTGACACCCACAGATTGAGCGGGCGTGATTCCCCAGGTAACTGTGGGCTCGATGTCGGCGGCGTTAAAGACAACTTCGTCGTCGAATTCGGCACTGTCGTCGGATGCCAGGCTTAACCACCAGGCGGCCGCATTTTCGAATTCTTCGCCGGTCGGTGAGTATGGGCGACCGCGAAGATATTCGACGGTTTTTTCGTCGGGGTTGATGTAACCACAGCGAGCTCCCCCTTCGATGCTCATGTTGCACACAGTCATGCGTTCTTCCATGGTCATCGCGTCAAACGTGGTGCCCGCATATTCGTAGGCATAGCCGACTCCGCCCTGCACGCCCAACTGCTGGATGATGTACAGAATGACGTCTTTGGCGTACACGCCAGGAGCCAGATCGCCATTCACGACGACTCGGCGAACCCTCGGGCGATCCAGAAACATCGTCTGAGTTGAAAGCACCTGAGCGACGTTGCTGGTACCGATGCCGATGGCGATACTGCCGAAAGCTCCGTGAGTGCTGGTGTGGCTGTCGCCGCAAACGATCGTCATGCCGGGCTGAGTCAAACCCTGTTCCGGGCCGACAACGTGCACAATTCCCTGACGACCATCTTTGAGGTCCATCAACGTGACGCCAAATTCGTCGCAGTTCTTTTCGATGGCGGACATCATTTGTTCGGCAAGTCCGTCCAGAAACGGGCGAGACTGGTCTGATGTGGGCACAATGTGGTCAACGGTCGCGACGGTGCGATCTGGGTAGGCGACCTTCAGGTTTCGATCGCGAAGAATTTCAAAGGCCTGAGGGCTGGTGACTTCGTGAATCAGGTGCAGGCCAATAAACAGCTGAGTCTGCTGGTTAGGCAGAGTGCGAACGGTGTGAAGATCCCAGACTTTATTGAACAAATTTCGCCGGTCGGACATGGAAACAAACTCAGTTTGAGGCTCAAAAAAACGCAATAAACGACATCAAGGCGACACATTGTCGCCACACTTCGTTCACCAAGTATAACGCTTTGCACCGGATTTCTCAGCAGCAGTTCCGCGTTCCGCCTGAAAAACCCCGATGGTGCGGCAGAAGTCGGAAAAGTCGCCGAAATCGCGATGTCGATCATACGCGCCATTCCCAGAATATGGACGGACCCGAACATGCGCAGCGCCAAAATTTACGGCGTCAGGCAACAAGAGAGCCACTTTTCAAACAACCGTGCTTCAAGCGTCGCAAGTAAGTCAAAACGCAGACTCGCCAGCTTCACAGACTGGCAAAACCTGCAAATTGCCGTCGAAACAATCATACAACGACATTGCTGCAGGCCTAGAATGCCAGCGTGAAACCTCCCTATCTCATTATTGACGGCTATAACCTGATGCATGCCGCTGGCATTGCGCGATCAAGTTACGGGCCGGGAGACCTGGAACGCTGTCGAAACCAGCTTGCTCGACATTTGCTAAGCCTGCTTTCCAATTCCGTGGTTCCCAGAACAACGGTGGTTTACGACGCCTTCGAATCGGTTTCAGACGACGATCGCCACTATAACGACAGTGGGTTGAAGATCACGTTCGCCCCCAAAGGCACAGACGCCGACGCAGAAATAGAGTTGCAACTGCTGCAACACAGTTCTCCCAGACAGGTGCTGGTTGTCAGCAGCGATCATCGACTTCACAAAGCCGCTCAACGCCGGAAAGCTCGCTGCATTGATAGCGACGAGTTTCTGGCTGAGATCGGTCACGGGCAGGACAACGTTGCCTTAAAAAATTTTGCAGGTCGCCCGATTTCTCCCGCTGTAAAGCAGCCGAAGCCAGCTTCACCCACGCGACAAAAGTCGGCGAAGAAGGTTCCGGCAGAAAATCTGTCGCTGGACAAACTGGCCGAACGCCTGGCCGCCGACCCAGAACTAGCATCGCTGCTAAACCGACTTTCGCAACCCGTAACGCTGGATTCGCCACCGGCTGTTCTGAAAGCACCTGCCGTTGGCAATGCACGCGCCGCTTCTGATGCGCCTGTGGTGGCGAAGGCAAAAGCCCTGCCAAAGGGGGAGGTGCCGCCAAAGGCGACAGCAGGATTAAACGCATCGTCGCAGGCAAAAGCGAAGGCTGTGTCGAAAAATCACGCTCAGCGTTCGAACAGTCAACCTTCTTTCGGTAAAGCTCAACAACCTGAATCGGCTTCAGAACCGACCGGCAACACAGACCACCGCACCATTCCCACGGAGTCCCCGACTGACGCTCCAGTCGATGCCGCAATTCAGCATCCCTTCACCAGCGAATACCTGAACCAGCTGCAACAGGATGTCCGCCAAGACAAACTGAAATAGCATGGCATTGAAAGCCGCCTTTCGAGGTTCAGAAGTGTTTTCGTGCCGCATGCTGAACTGGCTTCAGACACGGCCAATGCGAGTTTTCCCTTTCGCCCCCAGAAAAAAATTGTTCGCGTATTCGACAAATTATTTCTGACAGCATAACTGCGAACAAACCGGGAGAAAGCAGCGGTAGGTCCGGTTCCCACCGGACATTTGCACGGAAATCGTACTCGTCCGGCAGGAACCGGACCGACATCGATTTTGGGCTGGCTCAACAGTTGGATCCAATCGACAAACGGAACGGGGGGACTGCAGGATTCGGATGTGCTTCTGGAACCAGGAGTCCCGACTGACGGCCAATGACTGACGGTCGCTGTCGACGCACACGCACGAAGCGCCGTCGGCCGGATCGAACGTGCTACGCGTGCGGGAACGGCGCGAACCTTGGCTGGAATGACTTCGTCACTGAACGTTTCGATGCAAGGGCGGCAGCACGCGCTGCTACGGCAGGTAAGTGGTTCGCTTGGCCCGGCCTGGTTGCTGACCACATATTTCAAATTTTACAGTCACGAAAGAGCTCATCAATCGCTTGACTACCGCATGTCCTGGGAAGTCAACAACACGCGATTGAAATGATCAAACGATCCCCCTTAGCAGGTCACAAAACTGGTCCGAACATTGGGGTCCACTTCATGGCAAGACGTTCAGCATAGCTCTATTTTCAGATTAGGGAGGATGACGTAATGTTCTAAGCGGATAACGATTAGCGTCAGCCGGTTGTGGCGGTTGACTTGGATTTCAGATCACGCGACCGACCGCGACTAGGCTGCACGCATTTGTTAGCCAGTAAAGGTGGGCAGCGGAAATTATTTATGCGCCAGTATTATTCTTCGTTTACATTTTGGCCGTACATCTCAGAAAACGAATACGCTGTCTGTGTGGTTTGCCGCTTACCGCTTGGCGTTGCGACTGGTTTTGCTTGTCCGATCATCAACTCAGCGAGGTGAGCGGTTTGGCTCCGTGTCCGAAGAAAGATGTCGTCCCACTGAAGAGCATCGTAGTAGTTTTCCTTGATTACGCCGCACAGAGCGACGGTGAACGCACTTCCAAGTGATGGTGTGCAGAAGGAAACCTGGCCGGGCCTGCTTGAAGTGATGTCAATTGATCCGCGAGTCTGAAAAAACAGTTTTTGCAGTAACAGTTTGGGCCTCTGTGGCGTGCCCGTAGAAGGGGAATTGAAAGCTGCCTGCGATAGATTTGCACAGCAGTCGGTGACAATGGCCCAGAATTTGGGAGTCAGCGGAGTGGTGATTGCGTTGCGCACCTCACTGCGGTAAAGCCGTCCACCGTGTGACATGCTTAAGAAGTGCCCCCGATCCACATCAAAGCCACCGTGCCCCGAATAATATAGCATGACAGCGTCACGTTGTGGGTCAATTACAACGTCCTTAAGCGACTTTACGACGCTCAACGGATTTGCCTCTCTACCGGTCAACTCGACCCAATGAAGTTGACCTGGTGACAAACCATTCTGGAGCGTGGCCTTGAGGCTTGACAGGTCGGATCTAACAGCCGGCCCTACATTAGAATCCGTGTCGCCCACAGCGATGACATGAAGCGTCTGTGCCATCAACGTGGGTTGGCAATACGACGCAAGGAGCAGGCACGTGAAGGCACGTGAAGGCAATAAGCTTTTTATTGATCATGGGAAGCTTTGCATCATGTAGGTGGATGACTGGCTAACGTCCACAATCACCCGACCACGGCGAATGATTGTTCATTTGGAGGATGCGACCCATCGTGGTTCGGGTGCATCGGCTTGTTATTTGGCAGTGTGGCGGGTGAATGAAAACAGCCGCACTGCGCTAGCAGCAGCTTACACAAGAGGGGACTGAGTGGAAGCCCTGATTGCGATTCTTTTTGACCGCCTGGCAGATTCGGAAATGACTGCCCTGATTTGTCTGTCTGACCGAGCACGGGGAGGGAAAAAGGGGGCAGGTCCAATACAGTTCGGCACGGCAAGTGCTTGTGGTTTGAAATCTTAACATAACCTTAACTTGCGC
>CALFSX010000314.1 GCA_937916515.1 uncultured Planctomycetaceae bacterium
CTCACCACGTGCCACACTCACCACGTGCCACACTCACCACGTGCCACACTCACCATGTGCCAGCCACGCTTGTAACGTCAAACGTCGCACACCATGGCTGCATGTCGCATTGCCAAAACAGGATCGTCCCAGGTTGGAATGAATTCCTGAGCGACAAACAGATCGTATCCCGTCTTTAGAATGGCTTCCATAATCGGCGGATAGTTGATCTCCTGAGTTTCATCCAGTTCTTTACGACCTGGATTTC
This sequence comes from uncultured Planctomycetaceae bacterium, assembly GCA_937916515.1. Lineage (GTDB taxonomy): Bacteria > Planctomycetota > Planctomycetia > Planctomycetales > Planctomycetaceae > Fuerstiella. The sequence continues at coordinate 248 of CALFSX010000314.1, forward strand.
CAGCCGTGTGATAGTGACCAATCAACGGGTGGTACGTCTGAATACGGCGGATGACGTCGCCGTTCATGATCTGCACGTGATAGATATCAAACAGCAACTTGAATCGTTCCGAATCCATCCGTTTCACGAGTTCGATGCAGTGATCAACATCGTCACCATAATAGCCCGGATGGCCCTTCATCGGATGCGTGTTGTCTCGCGAATTCAGATGTTCCAAAACCAGAGTGATCTGTTTCTGTTCGGCGTAGTCAATCACCTGCTTCCAGCAATCAATACAGTTTTGATCGGCTGTGGCTGCGGACATCCCCGCCACAGACATTCCAGTGAAGGTGATCACACTGGGAGCACCAAATTCAACGGCTGTATCAATTGACGACTTCAACCTGGCAATACATTCTGCATGGTTAGCGGTATCGACCGGCCCTTTGCCAAATCCGTGACTGCTGACCAGTGAAATTTTCAATCCCCGTTTGATGGCTTCCGGATAGAATTTCGGATCGATGCCTTCTATCGCTTCCAGACCAATGTCTGCACAATGACCAATCAGTTCCGGAATGGGCATCGGTTTAAAGCACCAGCCCATCACAGACTGCCGAATGCGTTTGTTGCGAATTTTAAAATCAGCTGGCGTGTTTTCTCGACGTGCCTGAGCAATCGCTGTCGCACCAACGGACGAACCACCAGCAACCATTCCAGCCGCGGCAGCGGTCGACAGAAGTTTGCGTCTTGAAATGGATTTACCTGAGCTCATTCGTCTGAATCCCTGACAAGGGCTTCGCCCTTGATTCGGTGGCGTAGCACGTGGAAGAAGTTGGAAAGCGTCGATCGCCGAGCCGCTCCGTTGTCGCTACGACGGCATGCCACAGTATACCCACGATTCTTAACCGGACAACGCCACGGCTTGATCAGCCGCAGGGCGTTAGGCCCGGATTTTCCGGTGGCCCTTCAGGAAAGCTTCAAGCGGCAGATTCGCCTGCGTCCAGTCGTTGCAAAAACGTCTTATCAAAACCTCTGATCCAGAACTTGACACCCTTTTCGTGTTTGCTGATTGCCAGTCCCAGACTGCCAAGTGCCAGCAACACAATCGAAGCCACGATAAGTAAGATTCCCACAATCACAACGGGAGCGAACTCAACCACCAAACCACCAAACCACCAACAAGCACGATAATTCCCGCTACGATGCCCAGGCCGCCAAACAGCTTTCGTTTCTTGATCCGTGCAGAAACTTCCTGACTAACAAAGTACGTCACTTCGCATTTCTTCTGAAACAACATGGCAAGCAACACGCCGCCCACCAAAAATGCCCACGGCGGCGAATGCGAAAGAGTAACGGTGACGGGATTAAGCTGACTGGTGCTGCCCGACTTGATACAGATTGCCGGCAAGGTTGCTCCTGAAGTTACCACAAGCTCTTTGCCGTCTCGCGTGTAGTCAGACTCAACGTCGTCATACGAATCCGACTGGCCGTTTTCCTGCCACGCATCGCCGGCTGCAAATGGATTGGCATGCTGCTTTTTGGCTGCCGTTTTCTGTTTGCTCGGATCGTCAAATTCTTCTGCGTACCAGTTGCCCATGCCCCCCTCGCGCATTCTCGATGTGCAGACTTTGTCCGGCAGGAACAGGATTGTCAATCGAATACAGGCAATTAAAAACTGGCCGTGCTCACATCTATTTAAATTCCGAGCCCCGTCAACTGCACGCTGAAGCTGCCGCCCGTTTACCTTCGCTTATGGTTCGCTATGGCGAAGGTGAGACATATCTTTCCAGCCCATCAGTTTAATTCTGGTAAGTTCAACCTCATTGCCTCGTGGCGCACGGAAACCAAGCCTGCCACTTCGCCTCACAACATGCAGAAGGACTTCGTCACCGATTTTGTATTTCTTTAGCCGTTCAACAAGGTCATCAAAGTCCAGCAGCCTTCGCGGATCGTCTTCCAGATAGGTATCCAGCGGAGCAGTGCCCCAGGGAATAATGACAGGTTGTTCCTGAGGTTCTACTTCTTCGTCCTGCCCGGAATCACCGTCCTGCTTTGCCGGAACCTGCTTTGGGGGGCGAGCTGGTGCGGGTTCCATCGCCAGTAACAGATCGTCGGCATGTAAGCCGCCTTTCTCAGCCGTGCCTCCGGGAGTAACCTGCGAAATTAAAACACCGCCGAAGTTCATCCGGCCATCATTCACGATGCCCAATGCAACCGGACTTCGTTCTGCAATTCTGGCATGACCAACAAATTCAGCGATCTGTTCAACGTCGGCTGCGGAAAGCGAATTGCCATCCACAAGATACACCGTCAACACTCCGTTACTGGCCTTCATTAAAGATGCCAGTCGAGCAAAAACTCGCAAACCCTGCTCGCCGCCCTTCCAGTCATCGGTAAAGAACACCTGAGCACTCATTAGTGTGCGGGGCGCCACACCCAAAAACATGTTGCTCACCCCTGGCGTTTCCCCAACCAACGCACCAAAGTCTCGAAGCTGCTGTTGCACAACACTTAGTCGCTTTTGCGAATGTTCCAGAAGACTGGCTTCTGCGCTGTCTGCCACCAGAAGTCGTTCCGCGGTTGCAAGTTGTTCCAGGCTTTCGGAGACAGCCAAAAGGTCTTTGTCTTGACCAACTGAATAGCGGTTATCCAGTTCTGCCATAATGCGAATGATCACTTCCGCGCTGGCTTGCTTGCCCGCCAGTTGGCAAACATATTGAAACTGATCAATTGGCAAAGCCTTCAAATTCTTCGAAGCGTCCGCTCGCGATTCAAACGACTTTGAACCAAGCTGCGCCAATAGATCACGAATTAATGCCTGCTGCTCAGCAGAAGGTTCAACAACAGGGCCAGCACTGCTGAACGTGGCGGAATCACTGGACGCCGCAGCTTCCGAATCGTCCTGAGCAGCCACTGACTGAGTCAGCGATATCACGACACAGAAGGCGACAGCCCCCATAAGGAAGGCACAGAAACCTGATTGTGAGCTTGTTCTTTTCATGGCCTGATTGTCCGTTCCCACGCTGAAAATTGCAATGTCAGCCATCGCGAACAGAACACCAGAATTCCGCACGGGATTGCCCCCATTTCAGCTGTATCCGTCTCTAAACTGATTAAGTCGCAGTCATCGATGGTTGCGGAGAAAAGTGTGGCCGAGGTTGGAGCGAGGTACGAGCAAAACCCCGCGGTTTCCTTCACAAGCTCAGTCCAACCACGGCCACCCATTTCCAACAATCTCCGATCAGCCACAATCGGCGAACGCACCCAGTGATTTAGCTGGACAGCACCATGTCTGAATGAGCCGCAGGGCATTAGCCTCGTTTTTTTTCGTGATCCGCACTAACCGGGGCTAATGCCCTGCGGCTCATGTGGCTTACAGAAAAGCTGACGTTTTATCATACCTGGCGCTGTCCAGTTAGACTTCAAGCAGCGAACTTGTTGATGTTGAGTCAAGTTTTCTGAGCGACGTAGTCGCGTTTCCGAGCGGCAGCTCGAATGGTCTGAGGCACGGCCTCGTTAGAGTCTTACTCAAATGATGCACGCACGGTGCGCATATTGGTTTTAGCGACAACGGAGCGACTCCGCGGTTCGAACGCTCCACGTCTTTTTGCTTGCCACGCCACTGGGTCAAGGGCGAAGCCCTTGTTAGGCACGCAAATTTACGTTTACGGTTCGGGGGATATTCTTTAACCTTCGTGCCTGACGGAACTTGCAGTTGTCGCCGCTATCAGGCTGGCCGAGTTTCACCATCCAGCAAATTGTACCAGGAGCTATCCGTTGTCCAGTGTTTTCACCTTAATCGACGACAAGCACGTCCCGCTGGCTCGTATCGTCTGGATTTCGGACGTACCGCACTTCTGCGGTCGAGAAGAATGCGAAGTGGAAGGACTTTACGAAGTTCGAATTGAAGCAGACGAATCCATGTTCGCCACTCGAGCAGATCGCGATACAGCATTGGCCGCACTTGAAGGCTGGTTTGAACGATAATACTCAGGTGACAGACAGAAGCGAACGTTCCATTCGGCGACTGTTCGCAATTGTATTCGCAGGCCCGGAAAACGTGTTCTCCTTCGTCACGCAGAAGCCCAGTCGCTCGTACAGTTTCTGCCCGCGCGGATTGTCCGCGGATACATCCAAAGTCATGCTGGTGCGACCTTTCAGCACCGCGACTTTCTGCTGATCGTCCAGCATAGCCGTTCCAATTCCAAGCCCTTGATGTAGAGGACTCACGGCGAAATTCGCAACGTAGTGAGTTGCCCACGCCGGTCGCGGCATCAGCGCGCTAAGTTGAAGCGAATGATGAACGACTTGAGCATGCGACCACAACGAATAGCGGCGAAAAATCTGGCCCGTTGTTCCCAATGTCAGTCGGAAATATTCTCGCCCACTATAGCCTGCCACAATTCCAACAACCTGCTGATCCAGCACGGCCACGGTATGATTACTCCACCCAAAAATACCGCCGCCGTTCTTGAACGCAAACGCCAGAAAATCACCAGCACTGCATTTGCCTGTGGTGAACGCGTACTCAAATGCTTCCACACCAGCACTGTAAATCAACGGCACTGCTGCATCGACATCGCTGATGGCAGCCGGTCGGAACATCAACGTCATTGGCGATTCATTTCAGAAAACGAGCAAACAGTCTGCCGACAGTTTAGGACAATCTGAAGATTGAATCGATACCACGTCAATTAGATCACTTTCGCTGCACAGTGCCATGTCTGTATAAGCCGCAGGGCGTTAGCCTCGGTTTTTCCGGTGATCCGCACTAACCGGGGCCAACACCCTGCGGCTGATCCGACTGGGGCTTGTTCCCGACTAAATCGACAGCCTCTTTAACTGGTGGTAAAAGGGATTGCCGAGCTGTTCGCAGCAGGCTTTAGCCGGACTTCAATCACGGCTTCAGCCGCTGGGCTTGATGGCTGAAGCCGCCGACAATGTCGACTTCTGCCATCCATTCAGTCATACGAGACGCACTGCCTACCCGAAACGCCCTTACAATCAGCGGCCGCGACTCTCTCGCACTTCTTCCCATTCTTCGGGAGAGTACATCACTTCTCTGGCATTCGCCCCGTTGTGTTCGCCCACAATGCCGTCTTCTGCCATCCAGTCGATCATTCGAGAAGCTCGGCCATAGCCAATGCCCAGACAACGCTGCAACAAAGAACAGCTGCCTCGGCCTTCTCGCACAACAACATCAATGGCATCTTCGTACAAGTCGTCTGCCTGGCGAGGCCCCGAATCTTCGTTCTTTTCACCGCTGGCCGCAGCCGCACTTCTGGCCACTACACGCTGCAGTTCGTCGCTGTATTCGGGTTCTACGTCGCTGAAGAAGTCGATCACTTCATTGATCTCTTCATCACTGACGTACGTCCCCTGAGCACGCGTCAGGGTGCTTGTTCCGGGAGCCAGATACAACATGTCACCGCAACCCAGCAACCGTTCAGCTCCGCCTTCGTCAAGAACAACACGGCTGTCCATTTTGCTGGCCACCTGGAACGATACTCGAGCCGGAAGGTTGGACTTGATCAATCCCGTGATCACGTCCACCGTTGGTTTTTGAGTTGCCAGAACCAGATGAATTCCCACCGCTCGCGATTTCTGAGCCAACCGAATAATGTGAGCTTCTACATCCTTGCCGCTGGTCATCATCAGGTCTGCCATTTCGTCGGCGATGATGACGATGTACGGCATTTTATGAGGCAGATTTTTCGCTTCTTCATCCAGTTCGCTAAGTCCCAGTTTGGACATCACAGCGGGACGCCCCAGCTTGTTGTAACTTTCCAGATGTCGAACTCCAACCCGCGACAGCAGGTCGTAGCGCTCTTCCATTTTATCAACGGCCCATGCCAGCACAGCTTCGGCCTTCTTCATGTCCGTAATGACGGGGTGCATCAAGTGAGGCAGATTTTTGTAAGGACTGAGCTCAACCATTTTGGGGTCGATCATCAGCATCTTGACATCGTCGGGAGTTCGCGTCATCAAAATGGACAGAATCAACGTGTTCAAACACACGCTTTTCCCGGTTCCCGTTCGTCCTGCAATTAACAGGTGAGGCATCTTGGCAAGATCAACCGCCAACGCTCGACCGCTCACATCCTTGCCAAAGAACAGAGGAATCTTCAAGTCATCCAGCTTTGATCCTGTTGCCAGAATCAGTTCCTTCAGACGAACAGTCACCTGTTTTTCGTTCGGCACTTCCACGCCGACGGTATTCTTACCCGGAATCGGCGCGACAACTCGCACCGACGGAACTCGCAACGCGATGGCAAGGTCGTCTTCCAATGCCGTTACTTTGTTCAGACGCAAACCTGGTTCAAGATCCAGTTCGAACTGAGTCACCGCAGGTCCGGTGTCCACTTCCGATACGCGGATGTTCAGACCAAACTGGCCAAACGTTTTTTCCAGTGTCGCAGCGGCGATGCGAGCCTTCTTGGCCAGCAATTCGTAAGGAAACTCTTCCGGTTCTTCCAGTACGTTCAAATCTGGAAGGTTGTATTCACGACGAACGTATTCTTCGTTGCCCTCGTCACCACGATGCACGGTCAGTTCGGCTGGCGGATTAACCCGCAGCTTGCGTGCGCCGCCCTTAACTTCGGCGGCAACCGTCTCTTCTTCGTCATCCCAGACATCATCGTCGGTCACGTCGTCTGCATCTTCAACTTCATTGTTGATGACTCGCACAGGTGCAATCGGCGTATTAATCGACAGAGTCCGAGGAGCTTCCTCTTCGACACTTTCATTTGCCACTTCAACCGGGCGAACGCGTGGCTTGGGCTTCAACACAGACACCAGCGACAGCATGCTGGAACCAACTGCCAACGGCAGACTGGCAACCTTAATACCAGGCGTTGTGACCAGCCACAAGGGAGACAGCATCCAGCCCGAAAGAAAGCCGCATGCCAGCAAAATCACCACACCCACAGGTGAAAACGCACTGCGAAGTCCAATTCCCGTCCACGCACCCAGCACTCCACCGCTTCCGTAGGTTGAACCGGAATTCAAATCGGGCATCAGAATCTGCATGGCGGCACAGCTGGAAACGACCAGCAGCATTGTTCCACCAACAGCCAACCAGTTGCGTTTGGGGATCTCACGCGAAAACAGACTGACATCCCACGCGATCATTGCGGCCATCATCATCCAAACGCCGGCACCCATTAATTGCTTGCCATAAAAAGCAATGCTGGCACCTGTTGAACCGCAGATATTGATGGGAGTTCGACGAGAAGGGAAAACCAGGTCCGATGGAGGATCTGCCGGATCGTAGCTCAGAAAACTTAAACCAACGAACACAACCAGGGCCAGTAAGCCCAGGGCGAGTACATCGTTTCTGAATCGTTCGCGGTCGAACATTCGAAAGTTCTCTGGTTAGTAAAGTGAAAAAGACAAATCCACAATGGCCGATTGAACGGGCCATTGGACTCAGCGCGTAAAACGATCCTCAACGAACGCGCGTCGTTTTTGTTTTTGATGATTGGTTAAAGGAAATTTTGTGATGCTCTGGCGGGATGATGGTTCGGCAGGCCGATGCCAATCACTGTTTGAGCAGAATCATTTTTATGAACTGAGTTGTCGCCGCCAACAGAAGTACGTTGACGAAGAACTTCGCAGTAAGCTGGTCATGCTTCAGGCAGTCGCGTTGAATCATGAAGCTTGTCGTTCTCAAGTTCACAACAAAGAATATCACTCCAACATGAGTCGGGAGATCCAAATTGGATGATCGCCGTTCAATGCAGCGACACGGAAGCCAAAAATGACAGCTGTGCAAGTCAGCTAAGAGGGCCACTCATACGGGCTTCGACGATTATTCTGGCAGATTCACATGGCACCGGAGTGCTTGACGCAATTTCAGTTTGATGCCAGGGTAGATCCTTGACAGAAACCTGGCCATCAAGTGGCAACTGCTGACCACTTCGCCAACAGGCATCGCACAATCAGAACGCTCGACAATAAACAACTGCTCGCTGCAATCGTTAGACGTACCTTCTGACGAACACCTGAGGCTTTGAGTTCGCCTCTCGGAGACAGTGGTGGGGCGCGTTCAGCCGAAACTCACAAACCTTTGTTCACTAAGCCCGGATTGCTGTTCTGACGGGCGTTCAGCAGTGATGCTATCTGCACACCGCTGGCAAAATCAGACTTCTGTGCGGCAGCGAGTCAGTGCATTCTTTAAAGTTCTCAGCCCGTCGGTTGAGATCTTTGTTCCTGTCAGGCACAAAGATTCCAGGTTCTTCAGTTTTTTAAGCTTCGGCAGCGACTTGTCGGTGATTTGGCAATTTCGCAGGCTTAGATTCGTCAGTTCTTTGAATTCCGAAATTGCGGCCATTCCCTTGTCGGTAATTTCCGTTTCGTTGAATTCCAGCCACTGCAGATCGACCATTTTCTCAAGATGAGCAAGACAGTCGTCGGTAACCTTGGTGGCTCTCAGCCACAAGCGGCATAAGTACTTCAGGGTCTTGATGTGCTTGATGCCTTCGTCCGTGATGCCCGTGTCACGAAGCAACAGCACTTCCATCTTCTTCAGCTTCTTGACGTGCTTCATCCCCTCATCGGTGATCGAAGTACCCGTCAGCCCCAGAGTGTGCAGATTTGAGAGCTCCGAAATGTGTTCCAGACCAACGTCTCCTATGGACGTGTTGGCCAGATATAATTCGGTGAGACTCGAAATCTTCTTGATGTGAGCAAGGCCAGCATCCGTCACTTTACCCTTTGACAACACCAATACTTCCAAAGTATCAATGCCGCTAAGGTGAGCCAAGCCAGCGTCGGTAACCATGGTACCGGTAAGCGTCAGGTGGCGAAGATTCTTCATCTTCTTCAGCTCAACCATGCCCGCATCGGTGATCTTGGTGCCGTTAAGGTTCAGCTCCCGCAAATCCTCCATATCCTGCAGATATGCCATTTGATCGTCACCGAATTTTGTTCCGGTGAATGAGGCCTTTGTAATTCGGCCTCCGAAACCTGTCGCCAGAGAAGCTCCGGCGTCTTTTAGTGCTGACTTCGCAATATCCGCCTTGGAAAGCTCAGATCCCGTTTCTTCGCTCATGTCGCAGGTCCCGGTACAGAAATATCAAGGATTTTCTGTAGTTTACGCGATTTGCGGGCAAGTCTCAAACGGGTCGGGGTTTTGACTTGGAATTCGACAATGTCTGAGCTCAATTCGCAGTATTTTCGAGTCAATCGCCCCGATTTTCCTCAAAAAACGCTCACGAACGCAGTTTCGCCTGCTCCGGCCACGCCGCTTCGCCTTCATGAAGTACCGCCAAACGTCAATCTTTGGGCAGGCCACTGACAGGTTCCAGCATTTGACTGGCCAACAGCAATGTTTCCTGAACCTGAAGGTCGTGAGCCGTACCGTATTCATGATCTTCCTGTTTGCTGATGACTTTCGCCAAATGCAACAGATCTCCGTCGTAGCGTCCAGCGGACTGCGGAAGTTCCACCTGCTGAATTCCCCTGACAAAACCTCCGGTTGCCTGCTCCAGCGTCAATTGCAAAGACGCGGGTTCGAGGGGTTGAATAGCAATCGTGCCCTTTGTGCCGCAAACCACAAACTGCCGACGCCGCTGCCCCTGAACTTCGCAGACGGAACTTCTAACGGTTGCAACGGCCCGGGAATATTGCAGCACCGCCAGACAATTATCCATTAACAAATCGTGTTCCGGCCGGCTATTGGAATTGAATGCCGAAACCGACTCGGGTGGCCCCAACAAACGAACCACAGAATCAATCAGGTGACACCCAAGTTCAAACATCGCTCCGCCCGGATACTGAGCCAACAGACGGCGTTCTGCATCACCAACCTTCTTGCTCATTTCGCAATGCACACTGAATATGTCTCCCAGCCAGCCTTCCTTTGCTGCATTTAACATAAATCGAAAGGCCGCATTGCCTCGAAACATGTATCCCATTTGAATGGCCAGTTGCTGCCGGTCTGCGGCTTCGCAAATGCGTCGAAAATGAGGCAGCGATGTTCCGGCCGGCTTATCCAGATGAATGTGCTTTCCCGCCGCGATGCATGCTTCGGCCGTCACCAGCAGGTTGTCGATGTCTGTTTCCACAAGCACAAGCTGCAAACCGGGAACATTCAACAACTGCTCCTGCGTCATCCACTTCAGGCCATCATAGGCAGCTGCCGTGGCAACTTTTTGACGCTGTGCGGCATCCGGTTCTACAACTCCAACCACGTCAAACACATCCGAGTACTTGCGAACGGTCTCCATTTTACCGGCCGCATGAGCGTGCCTGGTACCGATTTGCCCAACCTTGATTCGATTGTTGCCTGACATCGCCGCAAACGAAGAATGCGTCATCAATGCAGTGCCAGCCGCTGCAGCAAGAAATGAACGTCGGTTGGGCTGCTTCATAATATGAGATCCTCTTTAGATGCAGTGGCTGTTGTGAAGCCGTTTAAGCAACGAACGGCCACTGGTTAGATTTCTTATTGCCGCAAACAGTTCACATTAAGTCACGTTTTCAGAGCGACAACGGAGCGTTTCCGAGCGGCAGCTCGAATGGTCTGAGGCACCGCCTTGTCAGATCTGGGGTGCCGATCAATAGCAGACTACTTAGCTTCTACGTGAAACGCCTGAAACACGATTGTCTCGTAAGCACTTTTCTTTCCAGCCTCGTACAAGCATCCAGCTTTCTGCTCCGACAAACTTACAAGGCACGAATACGCACTGGGGCCGGCGTGCAATAGTTTCGACTTTGGCCAATCGGCACCGTCGTTAAAGCTGAACTTCACAGTTAAGTCAACTCGCGATTTCGCGTTGGCCGGATTACTAAACAGCAACAGGCCCGGCTTATCACCGGATGGCCAGCGGTGTCGAATCACGCTTCCCTGACAAACAGGTTCCAGCAGTTCTGCCACATCGACCGGTTCACTGAACGTTAAGCCGCCATCGGTGCTGACTGCGTGAGTTCTGCGAGCGCGTCCGAAATAGGATCGAGAATTCATCACCAAAGTTCCCTTGCCATCAGCAACTTCAAATATCTGGCATTCGTTACTGTGAGGGCGAATAGTGCCACCCATTTTCCATGTAACGCCGTGATCTTCGCTATAAACTGCATGAGCACCATAGCCGAACGGACCTTTTCTAACGTTACCTTCCGGATCGTCATAGCTGTGGTCGCACGGAATAACCAGCCGCCCTTTGTAAGAGCCCGCTTTAATCTGAATGCCAACGCCCGGGCCTGTCGCGTACCAACCCCACTCTGGATCTTTCGTTGAAGCGGTGATGTCTTTGGCTTCAGACCAGGTGGCTCCATTGTCCGTGCTGGACATCACCCAGACAGTGCGAGTCGACTTTGCTCGCTTGTGGATAATGTCCGATTCATGATCGCTGCCCAGATTCTTCGTCAGCAGCAGCCAGATCGTTCCCGTGGATTCGTCCAGCACAGGACACGGATTACCGCAGGTGTTGGCGCCGTCGTCCCAAACCACGGTTTGAGGCCCCCAGGTTGCGCCCTGGTTGTCAGACCGCTTCATCACGAGGTCAATATTGCCAGCATCGCCGAGTCCATTTTTGCGAGCTTCACAAAATGCCAGCAAGCCACCGTCAGCCGCTTTGATAACGGAAGGAATACGGTACGAATGATAGTCGCCTTCTCCCGCCGTCCACACGGCCACTTTGGCTTCATCGGCAACGGCGTGTACAGTCAGCAGGTTTAGCAGGCAGGTTAAAACACAGGAACGGAGCAGTTTCACCAGCAATTGCCTTTCAACGAAAAATTAGTTCGTTACAGGGTTGCGAATACAGGCGAATGCGTCAATCGTTACCACAAACTTCGCACAATTTCACGTTGAGTGCGAATGACGCCAAACGATGGATTGCCGATGGATACAGAACTGGGCCGCAACCTTATTCTTTGGACCGTGCGTATCTGCGTGGCGTTGTACGCGACTGCCGTTTGGCGTCACTTGTTTTACTCATCGCCTGAAAATCCTTCGACAAAAACAGCCGACCTGTGGTACGTGCGTGCCTGGAGCCTTTCATGGTTGCTTTGTGTGATTCACGTATTGTGCGCCTATCATTTCGAACACCACTGGAACCAATCGGCGGCTCTGCAACACACTGCCGACATGACCAATCGCGTGGTCGGAATCAACTGGCCCGGCGGCTTATACGTGAATTACATATTCCTGACGTACTGGGGCTTCGACGTTTTTCGACGACTGAAATCCGGCGGCAGCTCATCCCTGGCGATGCACATCATCGCCGCCTTCATGATGTTCAACGCCACCGTGGTTTTCGGCCCCCAATGGTGGTTCGTTCCGACAATCGCGTTCGGAATTGCGATGCTGATAAAATACTTCAGACGCAATCCTTAACATATCGCCTTACAACGTTCTTAACGATTTGAATTTTCCCGGTCCGCCATTTTGCATAGCGTGAAAGTTCACACACGCGACACAATCTGCCAGCAATCAGCTATCATTCACTGTTACGTACGAATCACAAACCCTTTATTCAGCCAGGTTAAAATCACGTGGAATCACAGTTTCCTGAACAAATGCTTCAACGACTGGAACGCAACGGAGTCGTCTCCGTTTTAATTCTGGAAAATGCCAACCACGCCGTTCCGCTGGCGAAAGCTCTTCTGGCGGGCGGCATTGACGCCATGGAATTAACTCTACGAACCGCCGCCGCCATTGACGCCTTAAAGCTGATTCGCCAGCACGTGCCTGACATGCTGGCGGGCATTGGAACAGTTCTTAACGAAGCTCAGGTTGACGAAGTGATGGCCGCCGGAGCTCACTTTGCGGTATCGCCAGGACTCAATCCTGATGTCGTCGAACGTGCTCAGGAAATCGGACTTCCGTTTGCTCCAGGAGTTATGACGCCGTCTGAAATTGAAGTCGGCCTGGAACTGGGATGTCGAGAAATGAAGTTCTTCCCGGCAGTTCCATCCGGTGGGCTGGCGATGCTGGACAGCATTCGAGCCCCGTATGCTCATTTAGGAGCTCGCTTTATCCCACTGGGTGGCATCAACGAAGCCAACATGGAAACCTGGTTGAAGAATCCCGCCGTGTTTGCCTTGGGCGGTTCCTGGTTAACTCCCCAGGACGTGATTAAAGCTGAAAACTGGGCAGAAGTGACTCGGCGAGCACAAGTGGCTCGCAAAATTGCCGATTCCGTGCGAGCCTAACAAGGGCTTCGCCCTTGACCCGGTGGCGTGGTTGGCTGGAAGACATGGAACGCTCGAATCGCCGAGCCGCTCCGTTGTCGCTACGAACAACATGCGCGCACCGTGCGCGCATCATTTTGAATAAGGCTCTAATGCGGCGTCACCGCAAAAGAATCACACTGGCAGTCCTGGATCCTGTTAAAGTTCCTCCCGGCGCAGAATCTTTAACGCGATCCACTACCGGAACATTGAGCTGCGACAGAACACCAGCCCTGAGCTTCCTTCACAAACTCAGCCAAACTCAGAAAGCAACATCATGCGTTTCCATAAATCCTCGTTGAATATTCTGCTGTTTACGTTGTCTGCATTCGTGCTTGCCGGTTGTGGTGAATCAGCCAACAACAACGCAGGGGCCGATGGTCGAAAATTCAGCTCCGACGCCATCAGCGACTTACGACCAGGTGGCCCCAAGCCGCCGGCCGCCAAACCGAAAACAACGGACCAGATCGGCGAATTCAACCCGGACGACGGCAAGCAGGTGGTCGATTCCAAAGTCCAGATTTCCAACCCTATCACGGGAGCTCTGGAAGCTTACCAGCCGCTGAAAGAGCAGGTTGCCGGATTAGGAATCGATCACGCCTTGAATCTGTTTAACGCAACAGAAGGCAGATTCCCCAAAGACCATGATGAATTCATGAGCCGCATCATCAAAGAAAACCACATTCGCCTGCCGGTGCTGGGAACAGGCAAGTCATACGAATACGACGTTGCCAATCACAAACTGGTAATCGTGATGGACCAGCCCGCAAATCCATAGGCGAGGCAAGCGCAGCGGCAGGTAAATCAGGCTGGTAAGCCCCAGACGATAGACGATTCACCTCACCCAAGACACGCCATCAATCCAGACGCGACAAAAACGTGCCATCCACCTGAATTAACCAGGCAGCACGCCGTTGTGGTAGACATCCTGAACGTCGTCGCAGTCGTTCAGCATGTTCATGAATTTTTCGAACATCGGCACATCGTCAGCGCTGATTTCTTTGTTGTCGACCGGCAGGAAAGTGATTTCCTGAGTCTCCAGCTCGACTGCAGGAAACGCTTCCAGCAAAGCTGTCTTTGCTTTGTAGAATTCGTTGGATGGAGCATACAGCGTCACAAATTCGCCATCCTGTTCAACGTCGTCGACGTCAACGTCGGCTTCCAGCATGGCTTCCAGAACTTGGTCCGGATCGTCGCCCTTAAACGACAGCACAGCAAGATGCTCAAACAGATGAGCCACCGAACCGGCAGCTCCCAGTTTTGCTCCAGTCTTGGTGAAGCAGTTGCGAACGTCCGTGATCGTGCGATTGTTGTTGTCTGTCAAACAGTCCACAATCACTGAGCAACCGCCGGGACCATAACCTTCATAGCAAACAGAAGTAAAATCTTCGCCGCCAGTGCCCGCCGCTTTTTCAATCGCCTTTTCAATAACGTGACTGGGAACCTGTTCCTTCTTCGCTTTTTCAATCAGGTTGCGCAAAGCCGGATTGTTTTCCGGATCAGCCACGCCGTTTTTGGCAACGACGTACAGCTGCTTGCCGTACTTGGCGTACAGCTTGGATTTTTGTCCGGCCGTCTTAAAAATTGAGGCCTTGCGGTTTTCGAAACTTCTTCCCATGGCGATTTCACTTGTGTTGTTACAACTGGCAGAACGCAACTTGTGACGTTCGTCTGCAACAAATCTTAGCAAAAACGAAAGAAACTGCCTCTAACCGCACCCGGAATTGGCCCCAATACCGCGTGAAATCAGCATAACCAATCGGTTGAATGGCCATGCAGGGCAATCCGAGGCAAAACTGCAGCGGCTCGGCGATTCAAACGTCCTTCGTCTTCCAGCAAACCACGCCACCGGGTCAAGGGCGAAGCTCCTGGTCGTAGCGACAACGGAGCGGCTCGGCGAATCAAACGTCCT
>CALFSX010000315.1 GCA_937916515.1 uncultured Planctomycetaceae bacterium
GCACAAACGTCGCTTCAAACAAGCGTTCGTCCGCTGCCGAAACGCCGTTGTTAAAGCGAACCACGATGTCCACGCGCCTTGCGTACCCATCGCTTCTGCGACGGACGTTTAACATCCAGCTGTAGTCGCTGATCTTGACAGATTGAAGCAGAACGCGAGAAACAACTTCTTCCCCGGCTTCCAAAGTTCCATTGGCATTCAGGTCGACTCGGAACTCAGGCGACAAAGTGCGAACATCCGCGATTCCGTTCATGTTGACGTCTTCAAGTGCGTCGCGGGTGTTGTTTCCGTTGATGTCTTCAGTGAAGTAGGCAATGTTGGATTGAATGGCGACCAGCGGAAACGCCTGGCTGAACTGACCATCCTGACTGAACAAAACGATGCGGTAAAGTTCCGGATCTTCGATCAGATATCCACCGTTACCGTCCTGTGGCAATACCTGTCGAGATGTTGGGACTTGTGACAGATCCAGATCCGTTGACAGCTGAACTCCGCCAGGTACAAGACTTCCCGGGGCAGTGTCAATTTGCGTTTCCCAGCCGTCGCCCTGATTTGCGAGTGCCAATGCCATCAGCCGTAAAGCGGCTCGTTCGTTTGCGCTGGTGGCTCCCGGATTTGCCGGATTGACCTGCGTTCCATTGGTTAGACGTAACCCGCCGCCCACCCGAGCAATGTTGCCAGCTGCTCCGGTGCCATCATTTCCAAAACTGCCTGCATAAGCATAGTTGGTATCGGCCAAAAGCGTATAATATCCAACGGGATCCACAATGTAGTTGCGTCCGGCCTGTCGACGGAAATGCTCATTCAGATCGCCGTCTCCATCCGGATCAAAAATCAATTCGGGCTGAACGTCCAGAATGGTCTCCAGGTTCAGCTTCAGGATAGCTGCATTGGTAAGCTGAGTGGCCTGAATGGAACGCAGGACAGAGATCGGAAACAGCACCGCCACAGAAGCCACGCCGATGCTCATGATCATCAGTGCCATCAGCACTTCAACCAAAGTTACACCGCCGTGAGATTTAGCCGTGGGGTGGATTTGAAGCTGGCTATTCGTATTCATTACTTCGCCTCCTCGCCAGTTTCAGCGAATCGATAGGGATCGTCGGCAAATCCATTGCTGTCTGTATCCGGGTTGCCTCCACCGGCTGCTCCGATGTAGGCGTTGACTTTGTGAACCGATATTGCCCCGGTCTGCCCCAGCAGCGTCACGATGCGACGGTCTTTCACAATGTACTTTTCAGAACCAGCCAGCCACGAAACTGAAGTTGGGTCGATTTCGTCCAGTGGAATAAATGCGGATCCACTGCCAATCGCTGCGTCAAAGGCCGCCAATCCAAATGAAGATACGAATTGTTCCTTCAAGTAAATTGAGTCTTCCGAATCACAGACATAAAAGTGAAGTACACCTTTGGCAGCAGCATCGCCAACCACATTGCCGCGTGGCGAAAACCAGACATCCATATATCCTGAATACAAGCTGTTGCCCGTAGAAGCGGGACGCCAAACATTGGGCACACTGGAACCATCAAGGTCAATCACCACGCCATCCGGCATCAACATTGGTTCCTGAGGCAAAATGCGTGCTGGCAGTTCAATTTCATACGTTTGATCGCGCCAGGCAATTTCCTGGCCAGCGTTGCCACCGTCTGCATAGGGAATGTCCAGAATCAAAAACTGGTCATCCGTCGGAGCAACAGTTGTGTCAATAAGTGCAGTGTTGATTGTGTACCAATTTCCTGCTGGCCCGGCAGGAATTCGCATTCTTAGGCCATTCACCAGCCAGCCGCGGCGTTTCAAGTTCCACCAGCCCGGATTGTTCTTACCACGAATCTTAATCAGCAGGTCCTGCGGATCTTCAAAATCGCCATCAGCATCTACACCCGGCAGAGATGCTGGCTTTGTTGGATCGTTCAGCACATTGCCGTCAATCCGCATCAGATCAATGCCACCGGAATCTGTGGGAGCACTCCACGTGCCGCCTGGTCCAATATAGGCCATTGATGTAATGGTGCGGCTAAACGCGGACGCACCGGCAGGAGAACCTGGCGGAGCGGGTTCGACAAACAAACGAACGCCACGCATTTCATCGCTATAGATCGCTCTGTCGCGAGCACCAGCAAAGAACGATTGAACCTGTCCGGCTGCACCACTGACTCGATCACTGGAACGGATAAAGCTGAACGCCCCCAAAGTCATCGACATGATGATCACGACAATGGTGATCACAATCAGCATTTCAACCAGTGTGAAAGCTGAGCGACAACTTTGTGGTGTCCGGTGATTTTTAAGTTTCATCATCGTCGAGCCCCCGCACGTCGGTTTCGGTTCGTGATGTTATCCAGCAAGGCTTCAAACA
>CALFSX010000316.1 GCA_937916515.1 uncultured Planctomycetaceae bacterium
AGGTTAAACGCGATATACTCAAAGGACTTACATAGATCTACGTGCCATTCTAGGGCGTGTCATGAGTGAGATTTGTCGGGACGGCCGATGGTTCGGTCCGACACATCGCAACCTCCGAATTCACCTGTTAACACGCTCTCGCGAGACCGACCGCGCGACTTTGCGCCCGGCCGTTCGCTGCGTCGGTCACATCGACCGAGAGCAGTATGCGCTGGCGAAAGTGGCAGGCTGGTGTCGTCGTCCTGATGACACCAGATAACCTTGCTCTGCCTTTGACCGATGGTTGTCGTTACTCACTCAGGACGAACCGTCCTGAGTTACGAACAATGTTCTGCCAATCTGCTTCGGACACATTGACCGGCGCCGGAAAATGACCTGTCTGCGGAAGCCAGGATTGCTGAATTTCGCAGCCCGCAAACCGACCGTTATTCGGAACTGCAATTATCGTCTGGCAACAATTCCAGTTCGCTTGCAACATGAGTTCTGTTTACTCGTTCCGGATTTCATGGTTCCCTATTCTCGATGGGAACGAAACCAAACGGAACTTCGACGGCAAAACTTGACGAACCAGCCGGAAAATTGGTTGGCTATGCTCGGGTGTCGACCGCCGAGCAGGAACTTGACATGCAGCTGGATGCGTTGCGTGATGCGGGTTGCGATGAACGCATGGTCTTTGTTGACAAAGCGTCCGGAGTGAAGTCTGATCGGCCGGGCCTTGAGCAGGCTCTTGACACAGTTGCGAACGGTGACACTTTGGTGGTTTGGAGATTGGATCGGCTCGGGCGATCAATGCAGCATCTGGTGACGGTTGTTCAGGAGTTGAATGACCGTGGGGTTGGGTTTCGGTCTCTTTGTGACGGCGTCATCGATACCTCCACCGCCAGTGGACAGTTGATCTTTGGTATCTTCGCGTCGCTCGCCCAATTCGAACGAGCGTTGATAGTTGAGCGGACGAATGCGGGATTGGCAGCAGCGAGAGCTCGGGGGAGAATCGGGGGACGCAAACCACTGAATCCACGCGACCCACGAATCTTGACGGCGAAGGCATTGCACAGTGACCGAACACTACCGATTAGTGAAATCTGCCAGACACTGAACATCGGCAAGACAACGCTTTACAGGTGGTTGGCAACGTAAAAAAGCCCTGCTTCCGAAACAGCAGAGTGAGGCCTGAAATCAGGCACAATGCCAGCAGGTTTCGTGCTCCTGTGGTGTCTGAAGAACCGGACGAACGTTGCGAGCCCAGTCGCTGTTATCAAAATCGCTGTTGACGGCGGCTTTGATCAACTTGAGGGCGTGCTGTTCGTCGAGCCACCCGAATGTCACGGTATCCAGTTATCGAAAGTTTCCCTTTGCCTGAGGAAAATCGGATGCGCAAGCGGGAAGGGCTGAAACGTGGTTCTATTCCCATCGGCTATTTGATTTCTTCGCTAACCTCTCGCGAGATTTCAAAGCACGAGAGTGCCGCATTCGACAGTCGGGCGTGCGTTCAGGACTCACGAACTGAAACGGCCTCACCAGTTCCGTCACCGTAGATAATGTGATCCAACACTGTTTTATCCCGAGCAGCTCACCACATTGCGTCAGTCGTTTCGTGACCTCGTGATCTTCACGACTTGGCGTCGCATCACCCGAAGGATGATTGTGGGACAGAATCACAGAAGCCGACCCCTGCAGAATCGCCGGCTTGAAGACTTCACGTGGGTGAACGAGCGAAGCATCCAGAGTGCCAGTTGTGATCTGCAAAATGCTCTGTACGCGATTCTTCGTGTTCAGGCAGGCCACTGCAAAGCGTTCCTGGTCGTTGTCCTCTTGTTGTTCCCAGTAATCACGAAACAAACGAATCGCGTCTGCCGATGACGAAACTACCGGACGACTCAGAATGCAACCCTGGCGAACGACAACGACTTTCTTCAGTGGCACATAAAGATCGTTTCGCGTATCAGCCTGCAGTTCCCTCACGTCGTCACGTGGGACTGAATAATCAGAATCGTCAGCCGTTGCGGAACCCCAAAGAGTGAGTTGACGTTTCTCCATCGTATGGATTGTGCCGCATTGGTCTCGCGAGCGCAAATAGATAGCGCCATCAGGAAGGTCACCTTCGGCTGCGATCTGCCGTTTCAGTTCGTTGGTGGCCCGGTGATACCTGTGACCGCCGAATCTGCCGACATTTATCCATGGTAGTAGAGTAGTGCGTCGCACCAGTCATCGTCATCGTCGATACTGTGGGGCGATGGAGTGTGCATATCCCCTTTGTAATTGACCACTTTTGCGGCTGCGACGTCGCCTCCGCATGCCTCACATTGATGAAGCTGTAACAGGTACTCATACGTTCCGGTTTGATGCCACGGCAGAAAACGTTCGAATAGCCGATTGTTTACGACTGGTTCGAAGGCCTGGTCACAAAGTCGACAAGGCAGGTAGGTGTTGTGTTCCAGATAACCTTCACCTGCCTGCAGTTGTTTCATGGCTTCCTGCCAGACGATTCTTCCTACCGGGGATTCGATTTTGAAATCAAGGTCGCGCACTTCTTCCGCGACTAGATCCATGACAAAGACCAACGGATCGTTGTCGGTAAAAGACTGGCCCATGAATTTTTCCAATCCGCACTGTTCCACGATGTGTTCCACCATGGTTTCAGGTTGGCGACACGGGCCGAGATGGTCCCGCACAATCTTTGGCAGGCTGCGATTTCCCATGAGATCTCTCCTGAATGAAAACAAACCAAGACAGTAAGGCTAAGCCCACGTAGAGCACTGCTTTTTCGGAACACCTCAGGCCGAGCAGCAAACCAATTTAATTACGCAGCCGCGAAAAACGCGAGTCGCAAATCACAACGTGACAATCCAAACGCAGAAGCTCCGTCACGAAACTCTATTACCCAGCGATGGCGGTTGGCTGGCGTTCGAGAGACTCGGCGATCGCTTCACACAGTCGACGGGCCATCGTCCCGCGACCATGAGCTTCATACGCGTAGCTGATTTTTTCACCGTCGACACCCAGTACTTCAGCAAGCTTGGGAAGAAAGTCCAGATCATAGACTGCGACCAGGTTTGGAATTGTGTACGCCGTCGAATTCGGGTCGAGCAGTTCCAGGAGCGGATGCAGGCCTTTCTCGATAGCTTCCCTGACCTTTGCGTGATCGATGATCGTATTTTTATGATCGCCACCTTTGGAAACGTAGTCACGCGTGATGGAACTCACGAAATCGGACGGGAAACCCATGTCAGTAAAGTGTGACGGTTCCCAGTACGTGCGGCTGCTAACCGCGTCCAGATACACTTCCAACTTCGGCGGATCAACATCTGTAAGAATGTTCTGATCACACGTAGCACACCTGCTTTCCAGAGATTGGAGCGAGAACGAGTTGAAAAAACGAATTGAACTTTGCCCATCCACTATTCATGACGCTGTGCCCAACAAAACGAGTCAGAACTTTCTGAAAAATCTGCAATCAGCGACCGCAAGGACTTCAGTTCCGAATTCGATGTCCGAGATCGCTTGCGTGGTCGGAAATTCTTGTCGAACGAGACCGTCCAGAATTCCATCCGTGACAGGCAGCCCGGAATTGTTTTGATAGTACTGTTTCAGGAAATGAGCGACCCCGGCTTTTCTGCATTGCTGGTCGATGCTTCGGACCCAGTCGGTCTGCATCACACGTCGCTTGTTCTTTGCAGCCTGTTCGCAGCCTGTGATGATCCAGTCCAGTTGGTGGATGTGCTGTGAAAAATTCACCGGGTCCAATAACGGCTCAGCGGACACGAATCGAATGGCTGCTGGTACTCGGGTTAGCAACTCGACGCGCGGCAAGCTGGACTGCGCTCCACAGGTGGTTCCCATCCAGACGTTTGGAAAGCCGCTTCCCCAGTCGCTTGGTAAGCGCGAGGAAATGTTCTGTGGGCGTTTTGTCAGAATCAACCAATTCAGGCGATCGCATTCGCGGATGACTTCCCAGGCGTCGTCGCGCCATTCGTCGGCCCCGTCATGAAAGAAATCCGACATGGAGCATGTGAATATGCGCAGTCGCGTGCCATTCTCTTCGCACTGTCGCTGCCACTTCAGCGGCTTCGACCAGTCCTTCGTACGCATCGGACCATTGAACGGTTCACGCCCGCCTCGACGCATGATGCCATCGATATAGCAAAAATTGCATTCTGTACTGACCTTCTCGCAGCCCCACCAGAAGTTATGCGTGTGGTCTGTCCAGCCAATTTTCGAATTCTCTGCCATCGTATCCTCATTTCTATCACGCAGACATCTGTGTCGGACGCGGTCTCATTCTCTTTGACGTGTGAACCAGAAAAATGAGCCGAACAATTTCAGACAAGTCGTTATCTTTTTGATGATTCAAGCCACTGGGATCTTCCGCGAGTCGCGGCCAAGACAGCAAACCGAAGACTAAACGACGCTCTCGGCCAGTTGTCTCTGAAGGTCGGCAAGCACTTTACGGACGTGTTCCGTTGTTACCGGTTTTCTGCGAAACGTCATGAGGACTTCGGCATCCGTGGTTTTGAATCGTCGCTGGCGAGCAGCGACGCCCTGGGCTCGCGGGTTGTTTGAATTCACCAGCGCTTCCGTCTCAAGAGCGTTCAGCTTTTGTCGCTGCACCTGTCTGGCGACGTCGCGCTGCTCTTCGCGGTTGAGTTTTGAAATGTTGTACAGGTGGCGTTTTGTCAGCACCGTGTCTTTGTCACTGCGGGCGGCATGCTGAATTTCGGGATCCACCTTGTCATGCAAAGCCAGCAACTTGCTGATTTCACTCTTGGGTTTGCCGGTAACCCGGCAAAGGTCCACTTGGGCCATCCTGAATTCGTCTCGCAGGCGAGCCAATGCGTCGGCCGTTTCATACGGACGCAGGTCGGCTCGCTGCCAGTTATGGACAATCTGGTCGATTAACACCTCTTTGCGGTCGCCCTGCTGCACCCAACAGGGCAGTTCCTCCAGCTTCAACCGAAACGCGGCTTCGTAACGGCGACCGCCATCGATCACCATGTACTTTTCAGAGGTTGGGTTCCAGCGAACGGTCAGTGGCTGCTTGATGCCACGTTCTCCTATCGAGGCCACGAGTTCCAGCATTTCCAGCTCGTTAAATTCCTGTCGCGGCTGGTTCGGGTCAGGAGTAATCATGGATCTCGGGATGAAATACGAATCGGTAAGCCGTCGTCTCCCCTTTTGATCCGGCGGTACGACTGAATCCTGCGTGTTGAAACTCAGATTCGATGAAGCGGCAAAGGCGGAGGATGCTGCGTTGCTGGCGGACTCAGTGCTACCTTTGCGTGCTGCGTTTTTCGACTTCTCGAAAGAAGTCTCGGGCGATGGTTGCTGCATGTGATGAGGGGGAATGAAGTACGATGGGAATCCGATCGTTGACGGATTGTTCAAAAGGAGCGAGATCAGGAATCACGGTTTCGAACGCGTCACGGCCGAAGTGTTCACGCAGTTCGCTCAGATACTGCTTTTGGTACTTACGGCCGCGTTTAAACCGAGACGCGACGAAACCAAGCAGTTTCAGAGACGGTCTGTTCGATGTTCGCACGTGGTTGAAGGCGGTCAACACGTGTTGAGTCCCCAGTGCTCCCCACTGAGCTGTTTCCAGCGGGATCATCAGGAAGTCTGAGGCGCACAATGCGGCGTACGTGATCAGTGAAATATCCGCCGGACAGTCGATCAGAATATAGTCATAGAACTTTCGAACGGCGTTCAATGGATCGACCAGCGATTGTTCCAGACCAGTCCCCTCCCAGTCACCGGGCGAAGTGTTGTTGTACTGTTCGAGCTTAAAACTGCCGGGGACACAATCGATATGCGACAGTTCAGATTTTGCAATCAGAGAATTGATATTCGCGTCAATCGCCGGGTTAAAGAATTGCTCACAGCCGGTCAGATCACTGGCAGTGGGGCCGAGCAATGTGCTGGAAATGTTCCCCTGTTTATCCAAATCCAGCACCAGACAGCGCTTACGCTGTTCCTGACAAACACCGGCAATCAGCCAGCACAAATGAGTCTTCCCGACTCCTCCTTTGAGATTCAACGACGTGATCACTTTGGCGCCGCTGTTTGTTTGATCCTGCATACCCATAGACTACGTGCGCCTGACACTGGCGCAAGTCTTCTGTGTCGTGCTCACTAAGAGGCTTCAGCGGAGATCGGCTTTCTCATGCCGATACTGAGGAAAGTTTCTCCGAGAAACTCTTGTTGACAGGTCAGTGATTTCGTGGTGCTGATGTGCTCTACGGCCCGATGTCCCCCTCAGTCTGTTTAGCGTGTCAGGTGCCAGAAGCACGTGTGACCTCACCAGTTTCCATCCGTTCCGTCAATCTGATTTCCCGACGGGTTACGGACGAGATGCCGACACGTTACAGACAAATCTAACGACGCTTTGCGGACCGATTTTTGCCAGTCCAATTGCTTCTGTTCCCGTCATGAAGCCGAGAATCGACCATCGGCCGTGCGTTCGACGGGTTGCAGACATGCTGGCCGACTCGTTACGGACGGCTGACTCCCGTACGTTGGTACAGAATCGGCTTGTTTCAGGGCTCTGTCACGGCTGTCACTTACACACCGGCGGACTGCGGACAAGGTACGACCAGTTACGGACATGGCTCCGACTCGTTACCGACAGAACGGCGACGGGTTACGGACCGGTCTTGTTTCTAGAATGGCCGTGAGCCGCAGCAGTCAGCTATCCATTCCAGCGTCTCACGCGGGTACGCGCGATGGTGTGTGTTAAAAACTATTAACTCAAAACTCTCACACTCGAATAGCCAAAAACGTGGACCTCTTGGCGCGGCGCAAATTCTGTGGAAGACTAACGGCACGTTGACTTCCGAATCCAATCAGCACCGGCCCATGCCCAGTTCGATGGGGCGCGACGAACTCAATCTCGTTGACTTCCCCATCGGCTCACTGACCTATCAGCAGCCACGCGGTGCGGACGACAGAGCGATCGACGAACTGGTTTTCAGTGTTGATTCGTTCGAGGAAGAAGTCGGTATGGTCGTGCCCAAGAAAGTCACCACACGCACATCTTCCCGCTACGGATTCCCAACACCCAAGGAAGAGGAACTGCTTGTAGGGCTGATGTTATTCTGTCGCCTGAAGAACAACTTCACGTCACCGCGGATTCACTTTCGCAACAGCGAATTGCTGAAGGTGATGGGCTGGGTCGATAATGGCCGCAGTCGGCGGCAATTGAGGCAGGGACTGGATCGGCTCAGCGGAGTCAAACTGAAATATGAAAACAGCTGGAGCACGGATGACGGGCAGAAATACGAGAAAGAATTCATTACCGGAATTCTGGACAGTTATGAATTGAAGACCGCTGTCAATCAGGGTGTCGGAACGGACCGCGAATTCAGTTGGGTGCAATGGTCGGCCGAAGTCTTTGCCGACATTCAAAAAGGAAACGTGAAGGAGCTGAATACCGCCGAGTTTTTCTCGTTGAAGCTGCCCTTGTCCCGAAGAATGTATCGATTCCTCGACAAGCACCTGTCGCCCGATCGAATGTTCGAGATGAAACTCAAGACCTTCGCCGCCCACCTCGGGATTTCCGAAACTCATCACATCGGAAAAATCCGCGAACGCCTGAAGCGACCGATCGACGAGTTACAACAACTCGGCACTCTGATATCAACAGCCAGCGACACAGATCGCTTTCACCGTCTTGGAGCAGGGGACTGGCTGATCCGTTTTCAGCGTGTGGGCTCCGCAATCACTCAGCAGCCTCAACGTCCCGCCGTAGAGCGAACCGCACGATCCGCGGCCACCCCGAAAAAGAACTCCATCGCCGCCCGGCTTGTCTGTGCGTTTTATCAGCAGTGGAGCGGCAATCCTTCGCACACACCATCATGGTCGGAAACCAAACAGGCTCAGGCCGTCATCGACACCTATGGTGATGACGTCGAAGAGAAGCTGTTACCGCAGGTCATCAGGCTGATGAAAAGCGGCTTTCCGACGGCAACCTCCTTTGGCGCCACGAAACTGTTCTGGCATGAAGCCACAAAGAAGCAGAAAACAATCCAGACACAGAAAGCACAGAAACATGTGTCTCGCGAATCGGACGCCACAGAGCAGGCACAACGAAAGGAACAGCAGCGTCGGAAAGACGAACTGCGAACGGCGTGGGATAAGCTCAATGAGCAACAGCAACAGGACGTCCGCGATGCCGTGCTGCAGAACTGCGACACCTTTGTTCGCACACGAATTCAACAACGCCGATTCGACGATCCGCTCGTACAACTCGCATGCCTGAACGAACTGGAGCGACGACGAAGCTCGCAGATTTGATCTGCTCGTACAGCCCCCTCAAAGTTGCACTCAGCAGGGGGCGGCAAAGGCGGCAATCAACGGGGCAACACAGTTGACCCCGTTCTCCGCTCGGACAAGCCGAAAACAGGCTCCACGATCAGGGCTCTGCGTCGACGTGCTGGCGCCCGCGACCCGCGGAGCTGGCCGACGACGCCGATGGAACGGCTGCGGCATCTCCGCGGGTCGCGGCCACCGGCTCGTACCTCGCCCGGCCCACGACGCAGAGCCGCACGCCTCTTCCCGGCGTCAGAGACTGCTCCTTCAAATCGGCGATCGCCGATTTCGCCACCGGCGCCACTTCGCCTCCATCCCGGATCGTATTTGCCAGCTAATTCCACGTCCCCAGAAATCTCAGCCCACTCATTGTCGCTAAGCTGCTCCGGCTGACGATTGGCATATTTGCCGTCGAACATCTGACTCGACCAGCCCAGCCGCACATCGATACGTTCCTCAGCCAGTCGCCACAACAACAGCTGGAAGCCGGCTTCGCCTTCTTCGTCACAGTCCGGTAGCAGCAGCACCCGATTTCGACCCGCACTGCGAGCAAACCGTGCGATCTTCTCCACCTGAGCATCCGTGGCTCGGTTGCTTCCCAAACCAATGGCCGCCACTTTCAATGCCGTCATCCGCAGCACCTCATTCATGCCTTCCGCCACTACTACTCCGAACCGTTCCAGCGAATCCTGAACGTACGGTTCGTCGAGCCGCGAGGCATGGCCGCCGTACAGTTCCACTCCACGATGAAAGCCGCTGACGAAGCGATGCTTCGCGGGCTTCTTCCCCTCGGGCTTACCATCCCGCACCCATTTCAGGTACTTCTCCTCAAAGGAAAGGTTCCGGCCGGAATAACTGACCACTTCGCCGCGTTCGTTCCGGTGTGTATACACCAGATAGTTTTTCCGAAAGAGGCTTCGGCCATTTCCGGGAATCCAGCCGACTCCCCATTCCTCCAGCAGGTCCGCGGTCATCCATTTGCGTGACCGCACGTATTGTGCCGCCTCCGGGCTCATTTGCTCCACGTCGGCGACCAGATCCGCATGCAGGTCGGCCAACGCCCGGGCGGCCTCTTTGTCATGCCGTCGTAACGGAGTGTTGACCACGCTGGCCACGGCCTGACGGACCGGCGTCGCAATCTCTTCCACCGTCCTGGTGTTCGCTGCGGACCCGGGCGACTCAAGTCCCGAAAGCTCTCGCAGCTTCGCCACCGCATCCTTGAATTCCTGGCCACGCAATCTGCCGCCTGCTGGCATGCTTCGTTTTTCGAGACCGTGAATCAGTGTCAGCAAATTTCCACGCGTCTGGCAACTGTGGCAAAAAATTCGCCGAGCCGCATCCAGCGAGACGCTCAATTTTCCGTAGCTGGTGTCCGCACAATCGGGGTTGAACACGCATTCCATCCGATGTTCCCGGGCGTGTTCCGCTGGCAGTGGCAGTCCGTAGTGCTGCAGCACCGTTTCCAGGGACGTCTTTTCAATCAGCTGATCGACGTCGTTGAAGTAGCTGCCCGGGCCGCGTTGTGGGCGGGCAGCAGGTGATGAGGATTCATTTGTGGTCATAGCGCAAGGGGAAATTTGTCCCAACGATGCTACCCTGTCGTTTCCGACATGGCAAAGACTTTGCAACTAAAGATCGGCCCGCGAGATATCGACATGCTCTCCGCAATCGACCGCTGCCCGCTGACGTCGGCGCAATTGTTTCGGCTGTGCGGAGTTTCGTCGCAGCCATTCTCCGACGTCCGAGATCTGCGTCGCCGGCTGCGGCAACTGCGACAAGCTGGTTTACTGAAGAGCTGGCCGTACGCTGTCGCCAGTGAAGGACGGTCTCCGCATTAGTTCAAGCTCTCGCAGGACGGCTACCGCCTGTTGCATGGTCACGATGTCACGCTGCCGAAACGTCGTTTCTTCGAAGCCATCAGTCCCGGTCATCATCATCACACCATGTGTCTGGCTGACCTCATCGTGCATCTCACCATCACAGCTCAAGCCGGTGGGCACACCATCGAACAGTTCGCCCGGGAAAACAGCGTCTGCCTGAAGGCGGATCCCTTCACAATCTATCCCGATGCCGCTTTCGTTGTTCGACGGAGCGACGGGCAGACGTTTCCGTTCTGTGTGGAACTCGACAACGGCACAGAACGGGTTCGCTCAAAGTTGGACGTCGAAAGCATCGAACGAAAACTCCGCGGCTACGACGCCCATCAATCTCAGTTCGACCGGTTCCATGCGGATCGCTACCTCGTGCTGCTGGTCACTACCCGCAGCCAGCAACGTCTGCAGCACATGCTGGATCTCGCCGCGATGGTGATGAAGCAACCGAACCGCACCGTTTTCATCGGAGCGAACCTGGACACAATCCTGCCTGCCGATCCCTTCCAAGACGCCCTCTTCACCGATCATCGCTGTCTGAAGCGGACGCTGATTCCCATGATTACATCGCCGCCGAAAACCTTACGATCCATTCCACATTCCCGGCACGCAGTGGTATTGTGAAGTCCCGCTGGAAGGCCGTCCCTTCGAAACAACTCGTCCGCCCATGCGCGGACAACCGTATTCTCAAGCCAAACGACTGCCACCCCCGTCGATTGTCGATGGCTCCGCGTCGCCGGCAGTGGCAGGTCCGACTCGAACAACGTCGGAAGTTCGCAGAATCGGTCATTGCAACGTGAGACTCGGCCACATCGGGCCCGCTCCCGAAGTGGATCCCTCCGAAGGGAGCGGTGTCACACCGTGTCGCACCGGCGACGGCGGATGCGAGCTGACGCTCGGAAACGCTTCCGTTGGTCGCTCAGTGGTGGAAACGGAAGGTTGCGTGAGGGTATTTTTGTTTTTCTTTCTGCCTACCTTGAATGCGGTTTATTCTGGAATCACCCGTCGGCAATACGCGTGGACCGGCGTATACGGAGCTCCTGCTGCAGACGCTGCATCGAGCCGGCACGCGAGAACCGGTCACCCTGCGAATTGAATCGAATGCGGGGCAGGTTGGACTCGGCATTGATTGCCCGGATCCTGTGCGAACACTGTTGTTGCAGGAACTTCAGGACGCTTACCCTGGACTCAAAGTCAGGGTCGTTCAGGGTGTTTCCGTTGAAGCCGACGAATGTTGTGGCTTCGTCGAATTAAGCAAGATCCCAGATGTATTGACGCTGCGTTGCTATGAACAGTTTTTCGATCAGACCGATGGGCGACAATTTACCGACCCCATTTCCGGTTTGTTGTCGGCCGTGCGCACCGGCCGATCGGGACGTCTGACCTGTTCGATCGAATTACAGATCACGCCCGCATCCAGATCCCGACAGAAGTCAGCCACCGAAATCGCCAGCACTCTGCAGCGGAAATTTCGCACCCAATGGTTGCGGACTTTCTACGTCAATAACGCCACTGATCACCGACGCTACCGTCGATTCTTCGCGCGGATCGCCAGTTGGTTTACCCATCCTGCAATAGCACCGCCTCAAAATGGCACAGAAACGTCCGCTGCTGCGTTATTTGAATGTCGACTGGTCATCCATGCCCGAGCCACCGCTGACGCGTCTCAGATCGTCGTCAAAAAGCTCTCTGATATCGCTGGCGTCTTCAGCCGCTTCAATTCTGCTGACGTGAAATGGCAGAGCACAGCCCCAACCATTGGACAGCCGAAACGGAAACGTCGTGGTTTTCTGCTGTCCGCCAAAGAGATCGCCACGTTGTGGCATCCACTCACAGAATCAACCGACGCGGTGTCTCGTGTCCAGCGATCAGCCTTTCGAGAAATCGAGCCACCGGTCGTATTGCCGAGGCACGACAGCAGTCTCGCTGCGACAACTCTGGGGCGAACCTGTTTTCGTCAGCAGAAAAGCCTCTTTGCGATCGAAGCCGACGATTTACGACGTCACCTGATCGCGATTGGAAAGACGGGAACGGGGAAGAGCAGCTTTCTGCTGAATCTTGTGCGGCAACAAATGGAAGCCAATCACGGCACAGTACTATTCGATCCGCATGGACAACTGGCGGACGAAGTGCTGAGCGTTGTGCCGAAGCGACGCAGCAACGACGTCATCTACTTCAACGCAACAGACGACATCGCACCGGTAGGCTTCAATCCGATGGTTGGTCCACCCGGTACGGATCCTACACTCATCGCCGACGGCGTTCTGACTTCGTTCAAGAATGTGTTCGGCTTCGACGAAGGCTCTGCCCCCAGGCTTTTGCATATCTTCCGCAATTGCCTGCTATCGCTGATCGGCACCCCGCACGCGTCGATCAGCAGTGTGCAACGCATTCTGGTCGATCAGCTGTTCCGTAAGTCCGTCATCGCGGGCGTCCAGAATGCGGCCGTTCGAGAATTCTGGCTCACAGAATTCAATCGCTGGAATGACCGGGATCGAACTCAATACATCGCCAGCCTGCAGAACAAACTCGGAGCCTTCACGACAAACGAAAGACTAAGTCGAATCCTGAATCCGGAGTCGAAAGGGATCGTGCTGCGAGACATCATGGATCAATCAAAGATCCTAGTCTGCAATCTTTCAAAGGGGACGGTCGGCCACGATGCGTCGACGCTGCTGGGTTCGTTGCTGCTGTCCAGCCTGCAGATTGCAGCCATGAGTCGAGCCGATATCCCGGAAGCAGACCGTACCGACTGCGTTATCGTGGTGGATGAATTTCATTCGTATTTGTCCGAGGGTAATTCCACGATGGCCGACGCTCTGGCCGAATCGCGGAAGTACCGCACCAGCTACGTGCTGTCGACACAAATGCTGGAACAACTGGATCCCGCTACGCTGGCCGGAGTTCTCGGCAACTGCGGTTCCACACTGTGCATGACCGTCGGCCCCCGAGACGCCGAAATCCTAGCCGGACTTCTCGGCAGCGGTTTGACACCGACGGACCTGATGGCCATTCCGAAATACCACGCCTACCTGAGACTCCTGATCGCCGGAGCCCCGCACACGTTCAGCATGGCAACACTGCCACCACCCAGATTGAACAGCAAACGCTCCGCCATCATTCGGAAGGGATCCCGGCAGCGATATGGTGAGTCAGTGAGCGAACGGACAAAAACAGCGCTGCGATCTGCCCGCCTAACGTAAACTCAGGACATGCCACGCTCTATGACGAACAACGATCCGCAATGCAACAGCCCCCGGTCGGTTAGACCTGAGTCAGAGACGACATCGCAATATCTGTCGCCAGTCTTGCCAAATCAACCGGATTCAGGCGATCGCGGGCATGGCCGAAATACGCACCTTGTTTGACATCAGTATGACTACACCTGTGGGATTGCTGCCGCATCGTTCGTTGCGTCGGACGATGTGACCGGAGCAATGAACGACTGGGTACAACGTGGCTCCGGTCGGTCTCACCGAAGCGGCTTGGTGCGGCGACACCCGAACGTCAAAGTGTCGGACCACGGCTTTGATGGTTGCCGCAGATCGAACTCAGAACACGCCCTGAGTCACCAAACCAGACGTGCTGGTCATCATTTTGACATCGCATTGCAATGAAATTTTGGAGACGTCTTGAATCAGATTGATGCTGTGTCCTTGTGTGTCGGACATCGAAACCACCGAATTCAGGTGGTGAACAAGGAAGCTCAGCTCGATGCGGTTCGCCGCATTCACGTGTCTTGCTACGCTGGTTCAAATCCCAATCGGTGAACTTGATGCAACCAACGCGAGTTGGAATCAAGATGTCTGCACCGGTTGGAATCGATCTTCTGCGGGACCGCATCATCGACATCGTGTGACGAATGGAAGTTCATGAAGTCATCCGATCCAGAGTCCTACTTGCCGTCAAAATCTACTCTTCGTCGGTATTCGCCGGGCGTCTCACTGACCTCTCATTTAAAAATTGCGTGCAGACGTTCTTTGTGACTCTATCCGGCCAGTGGAGCGATCTGTTTCAGGGTCATCTCTGTTTCACGCAGCTGTTGTTTGACTTTGGCAACCTGGACTGCGGTGATTTCCTGGTGAGGCGTGCGGTTCAGTTCGCTACGGAACCGGCGTTCCAGTTGCCGATGGAGCAGTCACCAATTGCTCCGCGTTCGGGCGAATAGGGCGATCCCGCGCAAGTGAACCCGCCCGTACGAACGTGAAGGTTCCACGAGCAAGGCGACTTTTCGCGGAGTTCTGACTTTGGGTGGCATGAAGTCGCGGGCAACTTCGCGTGTCGCGAATCGTTAACTCTATATCGCATCTATCCTCGACACGTGGAGTAAGAAGCGATAATGATACTGTTGAGTGATAATTCTCCGGCTCGCAGCGCATGTCGCATGGTATTTATCAGGACGCGTAATGACGGTATCTCGATCACTCACTATTCTTGTTTTGTTGTGTACCGCTCTGCGGCACGTTGCATGTCCACGGGCTCACGCGGATGAGCAGACGCCAACCCCTGAACAGCTCGATTACTTTGAATAGCACGTGCGTCTGATGTACTCGCCGTCCGGAAGTTCATTTGAGATCCCAGAATTGCTAATATGGGAGCTGCGGTCCTGATTGAAAAACTGAAATGTGAGGTTCAATAGATGTCCCGTCCAATCGCAATAACACAGCTGATCGCCCTTATTCTTTTTAGCGTTGTTTCCCGCGATGCTCGTGCTGATGACAAGCCCAATATTGTCCTGATCTTCGCCGACGATCTGGGCTACGGTGATCTCGGTTGCTACGGTGCGACCAAAGTGCAAACGCCCAACATCGATCGTCTGGCCGCCGAAGGAAGGCGGTTTACAGACGCTCATTCAGTATCGGCCGTTTGCACGCCGTCTCGGTATGCGGTACTCACCGGGGAATACCCACTGCGCGCGAATGGCGGAAAAGGGATCTGGGGACCGGCACCAGTGAATTCACCGCTACTGGTGGATACTGAAAAAGTCACGATTGTCGACGTTCTGAAAGACAGTGGATATGACACTGCGGTGGTGGGGAAGTGGCATTTGGGATTCAAGACGGGTTCGAACGACTGGCAGGAGCCGTTGCGCCCTGGACCGCAGGATCTCGGTTTTGATTACTACTTTGGGATGCCTGTGGTGAACAGTGCGCCGCCTTATATCTATGTCGAAAATGATCGCATCGTAGGCAGCGACCCAGCCGATCCGTTGGTTCAGCTGGGCAGGAATGATAAAGGTGTTGCTACCCCGATTAGGCCCATTCCTCCCGAGGCCGCGCAGCGGAGTCCCAACCAATTTCGTGGAGCGAAGGAAGCTCATAAGCAGTTCAACGACTACGAGGTCGGCACGAAGTTCGCTGGGAAAGCCGTCGAGTGGATCGAGTCTCGCAAAGACAAACCCTTCTTTCTGTATCTGGCGACAACCAACATTCACCATCCCTTCACACCAGCCCGGCGTTTTCAGGGAACCAGTCAGTGCGGCCTGTATGGTGACTCCATCCATGAACTCGACTGGATCGTCGGTGAGGTTCTGGACTGCCTTGAAGAGAACCGATTGAGTGACAACACGCTGGTGATCTTTACCAGTGATAACGGCGGCATGTTTAACCATGGCGGACAGGCCGCCTTTCAAGCCGGGCATCGGCAAAATGGCGACCTGCTGGGATTCAAGTTTGGCGTTTGGGAAGGAGGGCACCGCGTGCCAATGATTGTCCGCTGGCCGGGCAAGGTGAAAGCAAGAACAACCTCGAACCAGCTGATTGGCAACATCGACATGCTGGCGACATTAGCAGCAGTCACCGGACAAAAGCTGGACCCGGCTCAGCAAGCAGACAGCGTCAATATGCTGCCCGCCTTTGTCGGCGAACCGGAAAAGCCGCTTCGCGGTCATTTAATTCTCGCTCCGCACAAGGGGACGCACCTTTCGATTCGCAAAGGAAAGTGGATGTATATCCCCGGACAGGGAAGCGGCGGTTTCGGGGGAAAGAAACCCGGCGATCACACGTTCGCCGGACCGCCAGCGGCGAGCTTCGTGGGTTCAGTCAACAGCGACATCGAAGACGGGAAAATCAAACGCGATGCCCCGCCCGCTCAACTCTACGATCTGGAAGCGGATGTGAATCAAATTCAAAACGTGTACAACAAATACCCCGAGGTGGTGCAGGAACTGAGCACGTTGTTGGAAACCTATGCGCCACTAGACGAGAAGCCCCGTCCCGGAAAGAGCAGTCCGGGCGCGACGAGCACGCGTGCAAGAAAGACGCCGGCAATTCCGAGTCCCCGGAGCGCGTCTTTCGACTTTGAATCAGGCAAGGTGGAACCGTGGAAGGTCGTCGAAGGGGAATTCGGCCACGTCATCGGCAGCCGATCCGAGTTCTTCAGGAACAAACAGGAATACAACAAGCAGGGTGAATACTATCTGACGACACTCGAACCGACAGCAGATGCTGAAAAAGGTATGGACAGTCAAACCGGCGTGATCGTGTCGCCGCTCTTCGTTCCCGCGGGCGGAACGATCACGTTTCGGATCGGCGGCGGTCAAGGTGAGTCCACGTACGCTGCACTCTGCACGGCCGACGGCAAAGAAGTTCAATTCGCTCGCGGCATCAACGATCAGATCATGCTGAACGCAGTATGGGACCTCACTCCGCACGTTGGTCAGAAGATGTTCATTAAAGTCGTCGACCATTCAACGACCGGTTGGGGACACATCACCGTCGATGACTTTCAGTTCGATGCGAATGTGCTGGCGCAATACCCCGAACTGTCACATAAGAACTGACTTTTTTGTTTAGTCGTCGGACGTACGATCCATAGAATTTACAATTCATCTTCTGACTATCGTCCTCAACGCGTGGTTGAATGCTCAGTAAAGTTCCGAAAGATCTAGCTGACTGATACAACGGACAACGCAAGAGAGAAACGCAAATGATCAAGTTGCTACTCCCTGATCCCCAATCCACGAGAACTCCCTCAATGACACACCGATCAACGCCACTATTTGTCTGCTTTTTCATCAGCTTTTGCATCGCTGTTCCCGCAATCGCACAAACCACCGGCGAGGCAGCTCAGCAGGGCCCGGCCACGAAGAAGGTCGCAAAGACACCCGAACAATACGACAAGTCTGTTCCCGAACCGACGCTGTCCGGTGTGAAGTATGGCGATCACAATCGTCATGTGCTGGATTTTTGGCGAGCTGAATCCAAATCGCCAACTCCGCTGGTGTTTGTCATTCACGGTGGCGGTTGGACCGGAGGCAGTAAAGAACGCATTTATCGCTTTGCCGACGTTGCCGCACTGCTGGACGCTGGCATCTCGGTCGTGGCAATCAATTACCGTTATGTCACTCAGGCGGGCAAGGTGAGTCCGCCTGTCAAGGTGCCACTGCATGACGCTGCCAGGGCATTGCAATTTGTTCGCACGAAGGCGGCTGAGTGGAATATTGACAAGCAGCGCATCGGTGCGGCGGGTGGCTCTGCGGGCGCTTGTTCCAGTTTATGGTTGGCGTTTCACGACGATCTTGCTGTCGTCGATAGCGAAGACCCCGTTGCTCGCGAGTCAAGTCGACTTTGGTGCGCGGCTGTGGTTGGCGCTCAAACCAGCCTCGATCCGAAGCAAATGAAGGAGTGGACTCCGAACAGCAAATACGGAGGTCATGCATTTGGCAAAGCGAACTTCGCTGAATTCCTTGCCGACCGCGAGATGATCCTGCCGTGGATCGCGGAGTACTCACCGTACGCACTTGTTAGCAAAGACGATCCTGCTGTGTTTCTGACCTACTCCAGTCCGCCAGCCCTTGGCAAAGATGCCAAAGATCCAACTCACACATCCAATTTCGGCGTGAAGCTAAAGGAACACTGCGAATCCACTGGCGTTGCCTGCGAACTGGTTTATCCCGGAGCCCCGAATGTGACTCACAAGACACCAACCGAATTCCTGATCGCAACGCTCAAGAAGGACGCACCATGAAATTCTTCCCCATCATCGCGCTATTTGCATCGCTGACGGTCAGTCTCTGTGACGCGGCAGAGACGAGTGCAGATTTCTACGTGGCGACGGATGGATCCGATGCATGGTCTGGAAAATATCCGGAACCCAATGCCCAGCGTACGGACGGACCGTTCGCGTCGCTGGAGCGTGCACGCGATGCGGTGCGAGAACACAAACAGAATCCGCCGGATGACACAGTTGTTCTCATTCGCGGCGGAACGTATCGACTCAGCCGAACGGTCGTCTTCGGACTTGAAGACTCGGGGCGTGGCGACTCGACCATCACTTATGCCGCTTATCCCGGTGAGACGCCTGTCTTTAGTTCAGGTCAGAGGATAGACGAGTGGAAGCCAGTTAAGGCTGACCTGCCGGGGCTGCAGAAAGCGGCGATCGGCAAGGTACAGGTGGCGGATGTGTCCGGTCGCTTTCGTGCACTCTTCGATGCTGACGGACTGCTGCCGCGTGCTCGCTCGAAGGGCTTTATTCCGCTGGAGGGCGGCAGTCGAAACGAACTCCATTTTCCAGCCGGCCGTCTGAAGAACTGGCCGAACGTGGAAGATGTGGAAATCGTTGTTCGCCCGCATCATGCCTGGATTGTGAACATCCTGCCTTTGATGTCGGTCAACGAAAACAAACAGATTGCTCGCACGTCGATCGACGCTACCTATGCGATGAACTATCTCCATTTTCTGAAGGAAACAGAATCGTGCTGGGTTGAAAATGTGCTGGAGGAACTCGACGAACCGGGTGAATGGGTGCTCAACACAAAGGAAGGGAAGCTCTATCTCTGGCCACGAAACGACTCGCCTGTGTTGGCACCTCAACTGACGGAGCTGATCCGCATCGAAGGGAAGATCGACAAGGAAGGCCCGCAGGATACGCCGGTGAGAAACCTCTGTTTTCGCGGTCTGACATTCATGCATGGAGACCGCTATCAGCTGGCCAGCGACGACGCCGGACTGCAACACGACTGGGACATGCACGACAAGCCCAACGCACTGGTTCGACTCCGCGGGACGAAGAATTGCACGATCGAACAGTGTCGGTTCGCACACAGCGGCAGCGGAGCGATTCGCGTTGACCTGCATGGACAGCAGAATAAGATTTCCGCCAACGTCATCGAACAGATGGGAGGCGCGGGAATACTACTCTGTGGCTACGGCCCCGGAACCAAGGACGTGAACAGGAATAATCTGGTTGCCAACAATCACATTCATCACGTTGGCAGAATCTATTCGCATTCGGCGGGCATCATGGTCTGGCAAAGCGGCGACAACCGCATCGCCAACAATCTGATTCACAACACTCCCTACACCGGAATCATTATTTCCGGCTGCATGACGGATTTCTTTACAAAGAACGGTCGAGAATTAGGCAGAACGATCAGAAGGCATGAGATCGCTGGCCTGCCGAAGAACCCGGAACTGGAAGATGTTCGCCCCTATTTGCACACTCGGAACAACACAATCGAGTACAACGAAATTCATCACGCCATGGAAATGCTGGGCGATGGCAACGCAATTTACATTCGCGGCGCCGGTGCTGGCAACGTCATCCAACGCAACTACATTCATCATCTGGTCGCACCGATGATCATGCAGGCCGCGATCCGAACCGACGGCGGCCAGACCGATACGCTCATCGCCGAAAACCTGATCTACAAATGCACTTCGCAGGGCATCCTGTTGAAACTGAACAACCGCTGCGAGAACAACATCATCGCTGACATCATCGCCCCGCCCCGCGGCTACTACCTCTCGCTGCGGGAGGGCCCCATGACCGGCGCCACGATTAAGCGAAACATCTTCTATGCATCCGCAGAGCCATGCACCTTCATCGATGAACTGCCGCCCGGAAGAGGGCGAACCACTGAGGATCGCCGAGGAAGAGGACTGGCCGCGTCGAAGGAAGCCGACACCGATCACAACATCTACTACTGTGCAAGCAATCAGGAACTGGGAAAGCAAATGCTCGAAAAGCAACAGCAAGTCGGCGTTGACGCTCACAGCCTTGCAGTTGATCCGCTGTTTGTTGATGCCGCGAATGGCGACTTCCGGTTGCGCCCCGACTCGCCAGCATTGAAGCTTGGCTTTGTGCCGTTCGATATATCAAAGGTCGGTTTGCGTACGGAGTGAAAAAATGAAAATCGACAAGCGGAGTCCGTACGGATCCACACTTCTGGTTTCGCTAATCTCTGGCACACGTTTTCACACACGACTCGAACTTTGGCAATACACGCTCATGACGCATCGACTTAAAACCGCCTGGTTTCTCATCTTGGTGCTATCTGGCGGGGCGGCGAATTCGGTAGCCGCTGATGAACCGGCACAGCGCCCTCCTAACGTCCTGTTCCTGGTGTCGGACGATCTGAGACCAGAACTGGGCTGCTACGGAAACTCCACCATCAAAAGTCCCAACATTGATCGGCTGGCGCAGCGGGGAATGGTCTTCATGCGAGCCTACTGTCAGCAGGCAGTTTGCTCGCCGTCACGCAGTAGTGTGATGACCGGCATGCGACCGGATACGACGAAGGTGTGGGATCTGAACACTCATTTCCGCAAGGCGTTACCGGACGTAGTGACGCTGCCACATTTCTTCCGCAACAACGGCTACACCACCCGCGGTCTGGGGAAAATCTATCACGGTGGTTTCGATGATCCAGATTCATGGTCCAGTCCAGCGAAGGCGACGAAGAAAAATCGTCAAAAGGCTTCCGCGAAGACTGCCAGTCCCAACGCGGTGACCGGCCCAGCGCCCGACGAGTTCGCCAACGCAACCGGAGCGCAGCTGACGAAGACCGATCGTGGACGCGCGGTTGGAGCCACCGACGATTCGCCTGATGGCGGCGGTGAGGGCGAACTGGCTGACGAAGCTATCGCCGCGCTGCGCGAATTCAAGGCGGGATCGCAGCCGTTCTTCCTTGGCGTGGGATTCCACAAACCACATCTTCCGTTCGTTGCCCCTCGGGCGTACTGGGACCTGTATGACGCAGCGAAGATTCCGCTACCCGAAAACCGTTTCCTGCCAGAAGGCGCACCCGCCTTCGCACTGGTGGAAAAGGCCGAGTTGTGGAACTACAGCGGCGTACCGGACCAGGCCCATCTGCCGGACGACTACGCGCGGCTGCTCAGGCATGGCTATTATGCAGCAGTCAGTTACATGGACGCGCAGCTTGGACGCGTCGTCGAAGAACTCGAGCGACTGGGCATGGCGGACAACACGATCATCATTCTGTGGGGCGATCATGGCTGGAAGCTGGGTGAGCACGATCGCTGGGCCAAGCACAGCAATGTGGAAAACGATGCCCGTGCGCCGTTGGTCATCCTGGCTCCGGGCATGAAGTCCGCCGGCAGGACAACGGCTGCGCTGGTCGAATTCGTGGACATCTATCCCACACTTGCCGAACTGGCGGGATTGCCGCTGCCCGAAACTTTGGAGGGTACCAGCCTTGTTCCGCTGCTCGACGAGCCCAACCGACCCTGGAAATCGGCCGCGTTGTCTCAGTATCCGCGTACGGTGAAGGGTCGGAAACTCATGGGCTACTCAATGCGCACTGATCGCTATCGTTTCACGCAATGGCTGCACCGCGATGATCCGACGAAGGTTGATGCCGTGGAACTTTATGACCACCAGACCGACCCGCAGGAGAATGTAAACATCGCCGAGCGGGCGGAGCACGAGGCGATGATCGAACAACTGACTGCCCAATTTCGCGAACTTTACAAACCAAAATGCAAATAAAACTCCATAAATCACTCGCTGAGCTGCTTACCGGAGCCCTGACAATGATCGGCTTGTT
Organism: uncultured Planctomycetaceae bacterium; assembly: GCA_937916515.1. Classification (GTDB taxonomy): domain Bacteria; phylum Planctomycetota; class Planctomycetia; order Planctomycetales; family Planctomycetaceae; genus Fuerstiella. Next base: position 21,961 of record CALFSX010000316.1, read on the forward strand.
GCCCGGTCTGCTGCAAGCGGAAGATAAGTTCATTGAACAGTTCAAGTTCAGCGGGGGGATCGTTGTCGCGATTGATTTCGATGACGGAAAATTCATTGCGGATCTGGCGACGGATGGGCCGTTCGTCATTCACGCGTTAATGAGTGACGAGGATCGTGTCGCGGCGGTGCGGCAGACGGTACAAGAGGCCGGTGTATATGGGAAGGTCTCGTGCGATCTTTACAACGGACGTGACCTGCCATATGTCGACGGCCTGGTGAACGTGGTGTTGCGGAAAGAATCCTGCCAGGTGCCGGACGAAGAATTGATGCGCGTGCTGGTTCCCGGCGGGCGATTGGTTACCGAAGGACCAAACGGCTGGAAGAAAAAGGCGAAGCCCGTTCCTGATGGGCTGGACGAATGGAACCAGTTTCTGCACGGTCCCGATAACAACGGCGTTTCGCTGGACGACGTCGGTCCTCCTCAGCGACTGCGCTGGCACGACACGCCGGAATACGGGCGTTCCAAGTCGCTGTCGCCGTCGTTCACCAACATGGTGTCTGCTGATGGAGTGCTGTTTACCATCGAAGACCGAGCAACCACTGAAGACATCAATGCACCGGTCGAATATTATCTGGTGGCTCGCGATGGCTTTAACGGCATTGAGCTGTGGAAGCGGCCGATGGACCAGTGGAGCGAGTGGCAGACCAGCAGCATCAAATCCATTCCCACTCAGCAACAGCGCTGCCTGGCAGCGGTCGGCAGAACGGTTTACGTGTGTTCAGGCTTCGGCGGTCCCGTGATGGCGTTTGCAATCCGCACCGGTGCGCCACGGCAGGTTTACGAACATTCGAAAGGCACGACGGAATTCGCTATCGACGGCAATAGGATGTACGTAATCAAAGGCACGCCGTACAGGCTTCTACGGTCAGAGACGTCTGACAGCATCGCGGAACTTTGTGCCATCGATCTTCAAAGCGGCGAAGTCGTGTGGACACACTCAATCACTGACGAATACACGGGTGGCACCTTTGCAGCAAAGGACGGACGAATCGTCTATCACAGCGCCAGCGGGTTAACTTGCCTGAACAGCGCAACAGGCAAAGCTCATTGGACGGAAAACGTTGAAATCGAAATTGAACCTGCGAAAGCTTCGAAGAACAACAACACCAAACGAAGAAAACCGGTTGCTTCGCCGCTGACGTTTTCTTCCAACATCCATCCGACTTTGGTGCTGACGGACGATAAAGTTTTCTGCGCCGTGCATAAAACCATGACGGCGAAAAATCTTGCGGATGGCCAAACATTGTGGACGGCTGGTGCGGGCGAAAACTACATGAAGAGCACGGAGATCTTTATTGCCGATGGGTTAATTTGGGGGCGAGACCTGAAGGGGCACGATCCCAACACGGGTGAAGTTGTGCGGACGCTGGTTCAGGAAATGAACGGCCCGATGTCGCACGACCGCTGCTATCGCAATCGCATCACTCACCGCTTTTATCTGAACAGCGCGTCCGGCGGCAGCGACTTTATGCAGCTGGATGGAACCGCAGAAAGCCCCAATCCGTGGGTGCGTTCCACGTGTGGATTGGCCGTTATGCCTGCCAACGGAATGATCTACAACGGCCCGTATGTGTGTCAGTGCGCGATTGGCACGATGATCACCGGCGTGAATGGATTCTATAACGGCTCGGGAAATTCTGATCAACGTTTCACGGTAACGATTGAACCTCGATTGGTGAAAGGCCCCGCGTTCGCAAACGTGGATGGCCCCTCTTCTGCGGCCAACGACTGGCCAACGTATCGATATTCCAGCACTCGCACAGCCGTCACCACGACCATCGCGCCGGAGAAGCTGACAGCGAAGTGGAAGGTCGATATCGGATCGCATCCGACTGCACCGGTGGTTGCCGGCGACTGTGTTTATGTCGCGGACACAGACGGTTACACGCTGTATTCGCTGGATCGCGAAACGGGACACACCAACTGGTCGTTTATCGCAGATGGGCGTATTGACAGCCCGCCGACGTATCACAACGGCACGCTGCTGGTCGGTTCGCGAGGCGGCTGGGTTTATTGTCTGCGAGCGTCAGACGGTGAATTGGCGTGGAAATTCAACGGCATGCCCGAACGGCGGTTGGTTTGCGACACCGGACGGCTCGAATCTGCCTGGCCCGTTCACGGCAGCATTATGATATTGAACGACACAGCATATTTCGCCGCCGGACGCAGTTCGTTTCTGGACGGAGGCATCGCCGTCTTCGCGCTGGACCCGACGACCGGAGCGGTCAAGCACAGCAAAATCATGCAGGGTCCGTATCAGGACGACAGTCGAAGTTTCCCCGTGCAAGCCAGTGGACAGTTTCAGCTGGAAGGCTGCAAAGCGGACATCTTTTCTTTTGCGGGCGACGAACTGTTTATGCGAAACCAGGCCTTCACCGCTGATCTGGAACCCATCGTTTCCGAAAGCGTGAAGACTCTGCACCTGCTGGCATCGCCCGGACTGCTAAACAGTTCGCCTCAGCATCGCACCTATTGGACGGTCGATCGCGACCTGCGTTACGGCGGCGCGATGGGAACATTTGGTGCCGGTCCGGCGGGCGACACGATTGCGTTCGACGGCAAACTGTTCTTCGAAATTCGCGGCTACGCTCCCGGACGCAATCTGCCTGGTCGAGGACGCGGGTTGGATCAGCGAGAACTGTATTCCGTGCATTCCGGAAGCTACGACGGCACGACCGACAAAGAAGACAGGAACGCCATTCCAGCGCTGGGGCTTTGGAAACGCCGCTGGAATACTCCCACGCCCTTTGCCGGTCATGCCATCGCAGCCGCCACAAACACCGTGCTGGCCGCGGGAGTTCCGATGCTGGCGGACTACTCGGTTGACGACACCAACGCTTCTTACGCAGGCGAAAAAGGCGGAATCGCGTGGCTGCTGAATGCCTCCGACGGCAGTCAAATGCAGGAACTACGCTTCGACGCCGCGCCCGTCTGGGACGGAATCGCGATCGCTCACGGAAGCTATTTCGTTTGCCTCAAAGATGGATCAGTCGTACGACTTTCCGGCGAATAGACTAGCTGATTTCGACGAAAACAGAACATTCGAATTAAGGAACTCTGATGAAAATTAGACCGATATCAACAGTGACAATCCTCGCCCTGACGGTTCTCGCACAATTGCTGCAGGCACAGGACAGCTCAAACACTCGGCCAAACATCATACTTGTGATGCCCGACGACGTCGGCTACGGCGACTACGCGTGTCTTGGCAGCCCCATCATGAAAACGCCATCGGTGGATGCGTTTGCGAAACAAAGCCTGCTGTTCACGCAGTTCCACGTCAGCCCCACCTGCGCGCCTTGTCGAGCGGCATTGATGAGCGGGCGGCATGAATTCAAAAACGGCGTGACACACACGATTATCGAACGCGAGCGGATGGCACTGTCTACCTTTACGCTGCCTCAGATGCTGAAGTCCGTTGGCTACACTTCAGGCATTTTCGGCAAGTGGCATCTGGGCGACGAAGAAGCCTATCGCCCGGAAAGTCGTGGCTTTGACGAAGTTTATATTCACGGCGGTGGCGGTATCGGCCAGACATTTCCCGGCTCGTGCGGCGACGCTCCCGGCAATACCAACATCAATCCCGCTTTGTGGCACAACGGCAAATGGGAAAAGACCACCGGCTATTGCACGGATCTATTTTTCGCTCAGGCCACAAAATGGATGGATGCAAAGCGTCAGGAACAGCAGCCGTTTTTTGCGTACATCCCGCTTAACGCCGCTCACAGTCCTTACGTGCTGCCAGAAGAATACTATCGGCACTATCTGGGCCAACCCGGCGTTAACGAAGAGATCGCGAAGTTCTTCGGCATGGTTGAAAACATCGATACCAATTTCGGTACGCTCATGAAGCAGATCGACGATTGGGGCATCGCCGACAACACTTTGGTGATCTATCTGGCGTCCGACAATGGCGGCACCAAGGGCATTCATATCTTCAACGCGGGAATGCGAGGCAGCAAAGGCCGACCGTATCAGGGTGGAACTCGCACGCCATGCTTCGTTCGCTGGCCTGACGGCGGTATTCCCGCCGGACAAACGTGCGACGCTTTGACTTCGGCGATAGACATCTTTCCAACGCTTGCCGAACTGGTTGGAGCGACGCTTTCCGACGAAGTCAAGCAGCAGGTTGAAGGTCGCAGCATGCTGCCATTGCTGACGAATCCGCAGTCTGCGTGGCCCGATCGCACATTGGTACATCACGTCGGTCGTTGGGACGACGGAAAGGTTGAAGAATGGAAGTACAAGGAATGCGCGATTCAGAATTCCCGCTACACGCTGGTCAATAATCGAGAGCTCTATGACCTTGTGGCAGATCCCGGCGAACGAGCGAACGTGATCGCCGACCACCCCGAAGTCGTCGAAAGCCTTCGAGCCGCCTACGAACAATGGTGGACGGAAATTCAGCCGTTTCTGGTCAACGAAGACGCCATCGGTCCCAAAATCAACCCGATGAAGGAACTCTACTGGAAACAATTCGGCGGCGGCCCGGATGACGCCATGCTGAAACGGATGGACCCCAGAAAACGCGGACTGCAGAAAAACAAAAAGCCGAAAGCCAAACAGTGAAAAGAAACATAATCGCGATAGTTTTCACTATGTGGATGGCACCGCAGTCTTTGCTGCTGGCCGCAGATTTATTGCCGCAGTTCGGTTGGGACCGCGTTCCGCTGTATGTTCATATTCGCAAAGACACGGCGTTCACGGCTGAAGAAATTCAGCATCTGGCCACGTTTCCGCTGATCACGTTTGAAAAAAGTACGGGCAACAAGGATTCCGGTTCAACCGAAGCCGGTACTCTGAAGGCCGCAAAAGCCGTCAAGGCCATCAACCCGGACACAAAGATTTTGTACTACCGAAACGTGATTGTGCATTACGGAGGCTACGCTGCGAACGATTCATTGAATGACATTCCCGACGCCTTTCTGGTTGATAAAGACGGCCACAATAAGCTGATTCGAGGCCGCGTGCAGGCGTACGATCTTTCGAACAAAGCACTGCGAGGCTGGTGGCTGGCCGCTGCACAGGACGTGTGTTCCGATCCCGCCATTGACGGGATTTTTCTGGATGGAGTCGTCAAGGTTCTGGAACCAGGTTTCCTGAAACGCGACGTCGGAGCGGAAAAGAAGGCCGCCGTTTTGGAAGGTTACGAAACGCTGATGCAGCAGACGCGGCAAATGCTTGGGCCGCAGAAACTCATGGTTGCCAATGTGTTGAGAGCACGTTTTCCGGATTCCGGGCTGACCCAAATGCAGGCGTTCGACGGTTCGTATATCGAGGGCTTTGAGGGGGCGGTTGGGATGGCAAAGAAAGACTACGTCGCCAAAGGCATCGCAGCGTTTCAAACAGCCGCTCAACAGGGAGCCATCATCGCCTACACCTGCGACGCGGACGGTAACCAGCAAGATGAAGACGAAACCCCGAGGAACGCTGCCAGGACCAGCAACGCCATAAACCATGGCGGGGACGTTAAGAGCCGCTTTGATTACCAGCTGGCGTTGTTTCTTGTCTGCGCGGAGAAGCATAGCTACTTCGATTTGAAGGACAGCTACGACGCAACGACCAGCAAAACATGGATGACACATTCTGCTGAATGTGACCGTCCGTTGGGAGCACCCAAGGGGCCGGCGGTGCGTAACGGCTACACTTACAGCCGTGAGTTCGCCCATGCTTCAGTGCAACTCGATATCGAAAAGCAAATTGGAGTGATCGTTTGGAAGGACGCAACAAGATGAATTTCACGATCGAGAGATCGGCAAACCATTGGGGAATGGTGACCAAAGATGGCTACGCCTATCACCGGGAATTCGAACGCTGCTGCGTCGACGTCAACCTGGAAACAAAAACCTCATCCATCGTTTGGAAACTCGTCGCTAAAAAGAACATTCCGTCAAAAGAGGAATCATGAAAAACCTTATTCTCGCGGGTGTGCTGCTGTCAGCAATGATCAATACCGGATTGGGGCAGACAGAAACGTCGGCCTCTGAACCAAAGGTGTTTAGCATTAAAAGCTATGGTGCCGTTGGCGATGGCGTTGCCATGGACACTGCAGCCGTGCAAATGGCTATCGACGCCTGTCACGATTCCGGCGGCGGTGTTGTCTGGGTGCCTGCTGGTGATTTTCAGATCGGCACGATCGTTCTGAAAAGCAACATCACACTGTCGCTCGATTACGGGGCCAGCCTGCTGGGAAGCACCGACGTGGCTGATTACCCAACGGACGACCTCAGCAAACCTCGAGAAGGTGCTGCCCATTGCCTTATCTATGCTGAAAAAGCGAAGAACATCATCATCGAAGGACTTGGGGTAATTGATGGCAGGGGAACTGACGAGCCCTTTCCTCGCAGCAGAAAGGGCGGCAGAAACTCCGGCATTCGCCCACGCCTGATGCGCATGGAGAGTTGCGAGAACCTCAAGTTTTCAGGCGTGACATACAAGCGGCCTGCCTTTTGGGGATTGCACCTAGTTGACTGCAAGCACGTTCACTTTGATGCGGTGACCGTGCGATTCCGCAATAACAACTACAACAACGATGGGCTCGACCTTGACGGTTGCGAAGAGGTTCTGATTGAAAACTGCGACATTGATTCCGGCGATGACGGCATCTGCCTGAAGAGTTCGCAAAACCCGTGTCGCAACATAGTGGTGCGTGGATGCAAGGTATCCAGCAATACGGCGGCATTGAAACTTGGCACGTCATCGCGCGGTGGGTTTATCGACGTAAAGGTGACCAACTGCTATTTTTATAATTGCCCGATGGGAGTCATCAAGCTTCAGTTGGTTGATGGTGGCCGATTGGAAAACGTGGGTATTTCAAGAATCACGATGGAAGATGTCGGGTGTCCGATTTTCATCCGACTGGGCAATCGAGGAAGCACGTTCAGCAAAAATGAATCACAAAAACGCCCCGTCGGAACGCTGACGAATATCAGCATCAGCGATATTGTTGCGGAGGTCACAATTGAGGACCGAGAACAAGCGACTGAAGCTGCTTATAAAAGCATCAAAGCTGAAGATGCTGAGGGGATCACCGATAAGGAAAAGGCGAAAGCTGGCCCCATCATGATCACCGGCATTCCTGGTCACCATGTCGAAAACGTCAAACTGCAAAACGTCTCAATTTCGTTCCCGGGACACGGCACACTGGAAGATGCGGAACGCTCAGTCGCTGAAGACGTTGATCGCTATCCCGAACAGTATTTCTTTGGCGTTCTGCCGGCCTGGGGAGCGTATATTCGGCACGCCAGCAACGTTGAATTCATCAATGTGAAATTAAACACCCGTTCGCCGGATGCAAGAAACAGAATCACAATAGATGATGTTGAAGGTTTTGTCGAACGGTGATTCATGACCGTCAACGCAACGCTTTGATTCAGTTTCTGGTGAACTTCTCCAGCGTGAAAAACGACTTACCGTGGAACAAACTGTTAACGGAACCGAGAAAATGAGAATTCAGTCGATCGTGGCCATCATGATGGCCATGACAGCCACCAGCGGAATATCGGCTCAGGAAACACAGCCGCAAGACAGCGGTGTTCATGCGCCCAAGGGAGCCAAATATCTGGAAACGGGCGGGGAACGCAAGCTGGAAGTTGTGTACAAGACGATTGGTCGAAAAGAGCTAACGCTGGATCTTTACTACCCAACGCCCCGAACCTCCGAAAAATGTCCTGTCATCGTGTTTACTCACGGTGGAGGATGGGCGGCTGGCAATCGCTACAAAGCTGCCAGCGGATCGTTTGCGACCGTGTTTGAACAGTTAATAATGAAAGGTTTCGCAGTCGCCCCCGTCACCTATCGACTGGCGAAGAAGGATACCAATGTGGCGATGCGTGATTGCGTCATCGATTGCAAAGACGCTGTGCGCTACCTGGCAAAGAACGGTGAAGCTTTGGGGATTGATCCGCAGCGAATTTGTGTCATGGGAGATTCTGCAGGCGGTCATATTGCTCAGATGTTGTTGCTGGCATCGCCTGAACAGTTGCCGGGAGATTCAGCGCTTGCCGAAGTCCCTTACCGAATGGTTGCCGGGGTATCCTGGTATGGGCCGTGTGATTTTGAAAAAATCGAACTGTTTAATCACGATGACCGAGCTGACTTCAAGGATCGGTTTGGCGCTCGAATACTCGGATCGGATCCCGATGCCGACAATAAATTGGAACTCTACCGGGAAATGGGTCCGATCAACTACCTAAGCAAAGACAGCCCGCCACTGCTGATGATTCAGGGTGACAAGGATACTACGATTCCGGTCAAGCATGCTCACTACATGAAGGAAAAAGCTGACGGCGTTCAAGCACCGGTTGAAATCATGATCAGCAAGAACGCCGGTCACAATTGGAGAGCGGTTGATGTGGACATCGATCCATCGCGGGAAGCGATCATCGAACGTACGGTGCAGTTCTTTGTCGATCATCTCTAGAAATGCGCTGAGCTTATTGATGCCTACCCGTCATGAGTTAGATACGCTGCGTTTTCAATCCGCACCGGTCACATCATATCGCTTCCCATACTGCGTCGGTCACAACCGAGGCGGGAAACAGTGGTTGTTTTGCCTGCTCCGGTCCGACACACCGACGCAGCCAACAATTTGATTTGCGAGCGCTCGCCTCGCCGTCAAATGGCGTAGTCGAAATGATTACAGTTACCCGTTGACGAAGCGGCAAGTGTGATCGCGACCGTGATGTACAACGGCTCCAGCCAAACGGCTGAGGAGGGCGTGACCGCTTGACTACGCGACTGGTTCTGAACTGGCAAGGGATAACTGCTGAATTACGTGATCTTCACACCGGTATGGTTGCATCTTTGAACAAGGGCAAGTGCAACTGCGATCTCTTCGGCTTACGCTTAAGTTGGGAACGAAACGGGCCGTTTCCGATAATCTTCATGTCCCGGTCAATCTGCAGGAGGCATATCAAAACGCCACCAGTCGAAAAGGATGGAGTTACTGACCAAGTTGGCGGCGTTGGAGTTCAACGATGTCGACAATTCTCGAAACCGCAGTGGCAAAGTACCTTCGTTCCGGCAATCCAGCACAGAGGACGCGAGAAGAGTATTCCACAACTCTCAGAAAGTGGGAGCGATGGGGCGGTGGGGTTCCTCTTGAGAAACTTGGACGCAAAGAGATCCGTGAGTTTCTTGATTGGGTTTACGAAGACGCTGTTGCTGAGCAAGGATCGAATCCAGGACGGACCGCGAACAAGGTTCGTTCACATTTGCGCGCCGTGATGTCGTGGGCGTGGGAACATGACATCGTCGAAGCATTGCCAAGATTCCCGAAGCTCAAGCTTCAGCGCGACGTGGCAGGGAGACACTATCTGACCAAGGCTGAGATTAATTCACTCTATTTCGCGACCCACCAGATGAAACGCCCCCGCGGTTGGAAACATCCGTTTCATATTGGCCGGTACTGGCGATGCGCGATGGTCGTGTTCTTCAACTACGGCGTAGATACGGGTACGGTTTGGAAGACGGAACCGTTTCATGAACCGATCCTTTGGCGGCACATATCGTGGGGTAAGCAGTCGCCAGACCGTGAAATGAAAGAGCATTCACGATGGGGCTGGCTTTTCTATCGTCGCACCAAAACACGGAAGACGTTCTACCGACCGATGAACCGAACCGTACACGCTCATATTCAGAACATCATGCCAGCGAATCCTGATCCGGATGCTCCTGTGTTCCTTGGCGGAGGAACTCGACCAAACAACCGATTTCGAACACTATGCAGTCTTGCTGAAACCGGGGCTAAGGCGAATATTGAGACAGGGGAAGTACGACCTTGGGTTCTCAAAGATTTCCGAAAGACCTGCGCGACTTTCTATGACGAGCATATCCCTGAGTCATCCGTCGAAATCCTTGGGCATTCGGCTGGAGGGGTCACGTATCGCCACTATGCCCACCGCGCTCCGCTGGCGTTCAAGGCCATCATGACGATTCCGCAGCCCTCTGCATTTGCTGCTCTCGCAAGAGGATTCGATGGCCAATGTCCATGCTGCAGAAGGCGATTCAATGACGCGGTCGGTTAGACATGAGCGCGCAACGTTGAAATATTTGCTAACAGCCTCGTTGA